>ONJE01000002.1 GCA_900318045.1 uncultured Eubacteriales bacterium | reverse complement strand
CCACGTTGTCCCATTCCTCCGCCAGCTCGAAGGGAGCGATGCTGTTCACAATCTCCAATATCTGTGCTACCGTTGCAGGCATGCGCAGACCTCCTCCCATATTGCAATCTCTTGCTCCAGGGGGACCCGCTTGGCCTTGTCATCAGAGGCTGCGGCCCCATTCAAAGCCTTCTTTGCTACCCTGAGCCGGAATTGGGCATAGGGCTTCAATTCCTCGGGCAGCCGCTCCAGCAGCACCGGCCCCACTGCAAGTTGTTTCAGATTGTAGTCGGCTTTACCCGGCTCCGCCTGGATGATGACGTAACACCTGCGGCCGTCCTGGGCTATGCGCTCGTCGGTGATGGCGTAGCCCAACCGGCACAGCGCTTCCCTGAGCTGTGGCGCGGCCACGTTGGGCTGGAGCACCAGTCGCGCCCCATGCAGGCGTTCAAAGTCGGCTTGCAATATCCGGGCAATGGTCGCCCCGCCCATACCCGCGATGACGATGACGTCGGGCTTCCCCTCCAGAGCCGACAATCCGTCTCCCACCGCGAACCGAACCCGGTCTGTAAAACCCGGTCCGCGAATCAGCGCGCGCGCCTTTTTCAGGGAGGGTTCAGAGATATCGGTCAGTTCCATTTGCCGACACTGGTCGGTTTCAAGCAAAAACGCGCCGAGCCTGCCGTGGTCGCAACCGATGTCGGCGCAGCATTCGCATTTACCGACCATTCGGGCGATCATCGACAGGCGCGGATCGAGGGCAATCTCTCCTCTGCGGCCCATCAGTCGATGGAATCCTTCAGCTTGCGGGAGCGGCTGGGGTGGCGCAACTTGCGCAGGGCCTTCGCCTCAATCTGGCGAATGCGCTCTCGCGTGACCTTGAACTCCTTGCCCACCTCTTCCAGTGTGCGGGCGCGGCCGTCCTCCAGGCCGAAGCGCAGCTTCAGCACCATTTCCTCCCGGGGCGTCAGCGTAGACAACACGCTCATCAGCTGCTCCTTGAGCATGGTAAATGCGGCGGCCTCCGCTGGGGCGGGCGCGTCGTCGTCGGGGATGAAGTCGCCCAGGTGGCTGTCCTCCTCTTCGCCGATGGGGGTCTCCAGCGACACCGGTTCCTGGGCGATCTTGATGATCTCCCGCACCTTGTCCTCGGGAATGCCCATCTCGGCGGCGATCTCCTCAGGCAGCGGCTCGCGGCCATATTCCTGCAGCAGCTGGCGCGACACGCGGATCAGCTTGTTGATGGTCTCCACCATGTGCACGGGAATGCGGATGGTGCGGGCCTGGTCGGCGATGGCCCGGGTGATGGCCTGGCGAATCCACCAGGTGGCATAGGTGGAGAACTTGTAGCCCTTGCGGTAGTCAAACTTCTCCACAGCCTTGATCAGGCCCAGGTTGCCCTCCTGGATCAGGTCCAGGAACAGCATGCCGCGACCCACGTATCGCTTCGCGATGGACACCACCAGGCGCAGGTTGGATTCGCACAGGCGGTGCTTTGCCTCCTCATCGCCCTCCTCCATGCGCTTGGCGAGTTCAATCTCCTCGTCCGCCGTCAACAGCGGCACCTTGCCGATTTCCTTCAGGTACATGCGCACCGGGTCGTCGATGGAAATGCCCTCGGGTACGGAGATGTCGATCTCCTCCTCCTCGGTCTCGGCGATCAGCTCGGCCTCGGGAATAGCGTCCTCCTTGATTACCTCTATGTTCAGGCCGGACAGTGTGTCCAGTATGCGGTCAAACTGCTCGGGGCTGAGCTCAACGTCCCCCAGCATCTCAACGATTTCTTTATAGGTCAGTATACCCTTCGACTTGCCGGTCTCTATCAGCTCACGCACCCGCGCGGCCATTACTTCCTGATTATCGGTTGTCTTACTCAATCCGGGCCACTCCTTTCGACCGGTCAATTCTCGTTATCTTTCATGGAAGCCATTATACGACGGTACATCTCGGCCTTTTGTTCCGCGGATGCCGAGTTGATCTGCTGTTTGATCTGCTCCGATCGTTGGCTATCCCTGTCCCGCTGTATCGTGCGCAAGCACTCCTCCGCCTCCTCCAACGCCTTCTCCCGCTCAGTCGGCAAGGGTGTATAGTTGAGCGCCTGCATTATTTTCTGGCGCGCGGCCTCGTTGTCGACGTCTTCCACATAGGCGCTGGCCGGCTTCCCCGACAGCAGCCACTGAGCCAGCGCGCAGTGGTCGGCATCGGTGAAATCTCCGGGCTTCAGCAGATCCCCGGGAATCAGCCCCGCGGCGAGCATGGAGATGAGCTCCCGCTCCGCCTTCTCGACGCCGGTCGCCGCCTTTCCCACAGGCGCGCGCTGCCGCGGCGCTTGCCGGGGCGTCGCCTGGGGAGTGGCGCCGATCTGTCTGAGCAATATCTCGCGGTCGTACCCCGTCTCGTTCACCAGCCTGCGCAGGTGGTTCTCCATGTCGATGGGGCTTTTTACGTTTTTCAGTATCCCGCAGCAGCGCAGCGCGTACTGCGTCATGCCTTCCTGTTCGGAAAGGTCCAGGCCATCCCTCGCCCGGATCATGCGATAGCTGGTTGAATCGTGCTTGGGCAGCGCCTCGAAGCCGCTGAGCCCGTTGGCCTTGATAAAATCGTCCGGGTCCATGCCCG
Organism: uncultured Eubacteriales bacterium; assembly: GCA_900318045.1. Taxonomy (GTDB): domain Bacteria; phylum Bacillota; class Clostridia; order Christensenellales; family Aristaeellaceae; genus UBA2862. The sequence continues at coordinate 39,441 of ONJE01000002.1, read as the reverse complement.
CGGGATAGTCGATCACCCGCGCGGGGATGTTCTGTCCGTCCAGGATATCCAAGGCGCGCAGCGCGGCCTTCTGGCCGGCGGCGTCGCCGTCATAGCTGATCCACACCTCGGGTGCGTAGCGCTTCATCAACCGCGCCTGTTCCTCGGTCAACGCGGTGCCCAGCGTGGCCACCACGCCCTGTACGCCATACCTGCGCAGGGAGACGGTGTCCATGTACCCCTCCACCAGCACCAGGTGCCCCACCGACCGCTCTTTCTTTGCGAAGTTCAGTCCGTAGAGATTCATGCGCTTGTTGAAAATCGGCGTCTCCGCCGTGTTCAGGTACTTGGGTTTGGCATCGCCCATGGCGCGCCCTCCGAAGCCGAGCACGCGGCCCTGGGCATTGATGATGGGAAACATCACCCGCCCACGGAACATGTCGAAGTGGCGGTTGTCCCGCCGCACCACAAGTCCCGTTTTCTCCAACAGCGCCGCCTCAAAGCCCATGGCCTCCAAATGACTTAAAAGGCTGTCCCAGCCCTTGGGTGAAGCTCCAAGGCCGAAGCGGCGGATGTCCGAATCGTTCAGTCCGCGACCGTAGAGGTAATTCAGCGCCTCTGCGCCCTCCTGGGTCCAAAGCATGTCGTGGTAATATCGGGCAGCGGTCCGGTTGGCCTCGTACATGCGCTCCCGCTCATCACGATCGAATGCAGCCTGCCCGGACGGAGAGCTTCGCTCGGGAAGCTCCATGTGAGCGCGATCCGCCAACAGGCGCACCGCATCCATGAATTCCATCCGTTCCATGTCCATCACAAAGTTGATGACTGTACCGCCCTTGTGGCAGCCAAAGCAGTAGTACAGCTGCGCTTCGCTGTCCACGGAAAACGAGGGCGTCTTTTCGTTGTGGAACGGGCAGCATCCCCAAAACCTGCGGCCCTTTTGTTTGAGGGGGACGTATTCGGAAACCACTTCCTCCAGGCTGACGCGGGATCTCAGTTCCTCCAGCCAGGCATCCGATAACCTTCCGTTCATAACGCGCCCCTCAGGATGATAATACACATTGACCGGCCATTTTGAAGATGACAGTAAATATTAATTCGTCGGCAAATGCAATTTTCCTGCTTGTGCCGTCGATATTAATATATACAACATCTGTACGAAAAAACCCTTTTTTTTATGTATTTTTAATATATATCCATTGATTTGCGCACATTGCGGGCACCCCGATTCCCGGCGCGCATAGTATGAAGTGAAAGCGCCAATACGCACGAAAGAGAATCTGCCGCAAGGCTATCGGTCCAGGCGACAGCGGCTTAGGGACTGTGCATAGATTATTCGTACAGGAGGAGGGAGGCGTGCCGGGGCACGTTGACCGACGACAACGCAGCAATGGCGGATTCAGGCAAGTATAATGTATGAATAATTTGTGCACAGGCCCTTATCCTTCAGATGCGTCATGAGGCGCTTTTGTTTGTTTGACTATCTTCTCGGAGGTTATCACATGGGAATCATCGTTTCCAAATTCGGCGGCAGCTCCACCGCCAACCCACAGAACCTGAAACGGATCGACCGCCTCGTCCGTGCCTCCCCCGCCCGGCCGGCGCTGCGTGGTGGTGTCCGCCCCCGGCGTCGATGCGTTGCATCCTGAAAAGGTCACGACGATGCTGGAGCGCTGTTGGGACGCGCGGAAGCACCCGTCTGCCCTCGACCGCGCGGTCTCGGCGGTGGCACAGCGCTTTCGCGATCTCTGCATCGGCCTGGCCATCCCGGACATGACCGACACGGTGTGCAAGGCGATATACAACGCGGTGGCCGTCTCCCTGCCCCATACCCTCAGTCGCGGCGAATACCTCTGCGCGCTGGCGTTCTCAGGATATGCCAGCCTGTCCATGGTGGACGCCGCCAACCTGATCGCCTTCAATACCGACGGGACGCTGGACGAAGAGCGCACGCGATACAACCTGCGGCGGTTGGTGAAGTCTGATAAGCCCGTCGTGGTGCCGGGGTTCTATGGCGCCGATCCCGCTGGCAACATTCACATACTGCCCCGGAACGGCTCGGACATCACCGGCGCGCTGACTGCCGCTGGCATGGAAGCGAACCTTTATGAAAACTGGAGCGATGTGCCTGGTGTGATGACTGCGGACCCGGCCCTGGTGCCGAACGCGCAGCTCATTCCCCACATCAGCTACCGGCAGATGCGGGCGCTGTCCCGGGCCGGGGCCCGTGTGCTGCATCCGGCGTGCCTCGACCCGGTGGACATGGCGGGCATTCCCACCCGGCTGCGCAACACCATGAACCCCGACAGCTTCGGCACGCTGATCGACGAGCACTGCGAGGTCACCGTGCGCTGCATCGCCGGACAGGAGAAGGCGTACCTCCCCGACGGACGTGCAGCATGTCTGGTGACGGTGTTCGGAGTGCCGTATGATCGTATACTCGACGCCGCAGGACCGCTGGAGACGATCGGCACGATCACCAACGGTGACAGGACCATGATCTATTTTCCGCGGGAGATATATGTGGAAGCGTTGAGGCATCAGGAGGGAGGCGTGCCGGGGCACGTTGACCGACGACAACGCCGCAATGGCGAATTGAGGCAAGCATAATGTATGGATAATTTCTGCACAGGCCCTTACCTCAGGCTCTCCATCTCCGCGATGCGAGCCTCCAGCTTTTCCAGCAGCTTCTTGTTGGTCTCCAGCTTCTCCTTCTCGGCCTCCACCAAGTGGGCCGGGGCTTTGCTGACGAAGCCGGGGTTGGCCAGCATGTTGGTGGCCCGGGCGATCTCGCCCGTCAGGCCCTTCAGATCCTTGGCCAGGCGTTTCAGTTCCTTTTCCACGTCCACCAGCTCGCCCAGGGGGATGAACAGCTCGCAGGGCTCGGTGACCACGGAAGCGGACTTCTCCGGGTTGTTCGCGGCGGCATCGATCAGCTCAATGCCGCTGGCGCTGGCCAGGCGCTTGAAGTAACCCTCGGCGCTGACCAGGGCATCCTTCCAGCCGTCGTGAGGCTTGAGGATCAGAGTTGCCCTTCGACCGGGCTGCACGTTCATCTCGGCGCGCAGGTTGCGCACGGCGCGAATGACCTCCATGATGCCCTCCATGCGCGCGGCCTCGTCGACAAAGTCGTACTCCGGCTTCACTTCGGGCCACCTGGCGCTGATCAGCATACCTTCCGCGTTGGGCAGGTAGGAATAGACCTCCTCGGTGATGAAGGGCATGTACGGGTGCAGCAGCTTCAGCATGCCGGTGAGCACGTAGAGCAACACCTCACGGGTGGTCTCTTTGGTGTCGCCCTCCTCGGCGTACAGGCCCTGCTTGGCTGCCTCGATGTACCAGTCGCAGAAGGTGCTCCATACGAAATCGTACAGCTTGGTGGCAGCCAGACCCAGGTCGTAGTTCTCCAGGTTATCAGTGATACCCCGCACGGTGTCCTGGTAGCGGGTCAATATCCACTTGTCCACCAGGGACAGCTTGCCAACATCAATACCCTTGGGCGTAAAGTCCTGGAGGTTCATCAGCACGAAGCGGCTGGCGTTCCAGATCTTGTTGGCGAAGTTGCGGAAGGACTCGATCTTCTCCTCGCTCATGCGGATGTCACTGCCGGGAGCCACACCCATCACCAGCGAGAAGCGCAGGGCGTCCGCACCGAACTTGTCAATGACCTCGATGGGGTCGATGCCGTTGCCCAGCGACTTGGACATCTTCCGGCCCTGGGCGTCGCGCACCAGGCCGTGCATCAACGCCACCTCAAAGGGGCTCTGGCCGGTATGCTCGATGCCCGAGAACACCATGCGGGCCAGCCAGAAGAAGATGATGTCGTAGCCGCAGGACAGCACGGTGTTGGGGTAGAAGTACTTGAAGTCGTCGGTCTGCTCGGGCCAGCCCAGCGTGGAGAAGGGCCACAGCGCCGAAGAGAACCAGGTGTCCAGCACGTCCTCGTCCTGATGGACAGGCTTGCCGCACTTCGGGCAGGTGGTGATGTCCTCACGGGTTACGAAGGTTTCGGCGCAGTCGTCGCAGTAGAAGGCGGGGATTCGGTGGCCCCACCACAGCTGGCGGCTGATGCACCAGTCGCGGGTGTTCTCCATCCAGTGCAGGTATGTCTTTTCAAAGCGCTCCGGGATGAAGCGCAGCTTCTTATCGTACACCACCTGGCAGGCGGGCTCAGCCAGGGGCTTCATCTTCACGAACCACTGTTTGGAGACCATGGGCTCCACCACGGTGTGGCAGCGGTAGCAGGTGCCCACCTCATGGTTCAGGGGCTCGATGGACTTGAGCAGACCCAGGGCCTTCAGGTCCTCCACGATGGCCTTGCGGGCGTCCAGCGTGGTCATGCCGGCATACTTGCCGCAGTCCAGCACGGTGGGCTCGTCCACGGAGGCACGGCCGCTGGCGATCAGCTCGGCGTTCTCGGCGGCCTCCGCACTGCCAGTCATGTGGCCGTCATAGGTGAACACGCGCACCATGGGCAGGCTGTGGCGCTTGCCCACCTCGAAGTCGTTGGGATCGTGGGCGGGGGTGATCTTCACAACGCCGGTGCCCTTTTCCATGTCGGCGTGCTCGTCGCAGACGATGGGGATCTCCTTGTTGATCAGTGGCAGCATCACGTGGCAGCCGTGCAGGTGGGCGTAGCGCTCATCCTCGGGGTTGATGGCCACGGCGGTGTCGCCCAGCATGGTCTCCGGGCGGGTGGTGGCCAGCTCCAGCAGCTCGCCTGTCTCCTTCACCGGGTACAGTATGTGCCAGAAGTTGCCGTCCTTGGCCTCGTATTCCACCTCGGCGTCGGACAGGGAGGTCTGGCAGCAGGGGCACCAATTGATCATACGGCTGCCCTGGTAGATCAGGCCCTTTTCGTACAGGCGCACGAAGGTCTCCCGCACGGCACGGGACAGGCCCTCGTCCATCGTGAAGCGTTCGCGGCTCCAGTCGCAGGACACGCCCAGCTTGCGCAGCTGGCGCACAATCCTGCCGCCGTATTCCTTCTTCCATTCCCAGGTGCGCGCGAGAAACGCTTCGCGCCCGATCTGGGTTTTGGTCAGACCCTCCTTGCGCAGGGCGTCCACCACCTTCACCTCGGTGGCGATGGCGGCGTGGTCGGTGCCCGGCACCCACAGCGTCGGGTCGCCCTTCATGCGATGATACCGGATCAGTACATCCTGGGGCATTTCGTCCAGCGCGTGGCCAATGTGCAGCTGGCCGGTGATGTTCGGCGGTGGCATCACGATCACAAAGGGCTTTTTCTCCGGGTCCACCACGGGCTTGAAGGCGCCGGAGTGCTCCCACATGTCATAGATGCGGCTTTCCACCTGGTTGGGCTGGAACACCTTTTCCATGTTGAATTCCTGCTGTTTTTCCATCTCTGTGTACGCTCCTCACATTGTATTGACGGTTCGTCCGTGTGGCGGCGCAAGCGCCGCCTCTGTTGTCCGTTTATCACAAACTATATAAATACCATCGCTGCGCCGATGCCGCAGACCAGCACGCCGCCCAGTCGAACGAAGGGCTGGGCTTCCGGCTTTTTCCGGGCGATCCTGCCGCCGAAGAGCGAGATCAGCAGTCCGACGACCATCACCGCGATGCCCGCGAGGTTGACCGGCTTCAGCTGTGGCCGCTGCAGCCCGCTCTGCAGGCCGAACGCCCCCAGAAGCGCCGCAATGGCGACCACCACCAGCGCGCCGCGAAGCCACATCCGCGGGCTGTCCCCGCCACGATCCTCGCCGCGTCCTGACATTGCAATCCCTCCCGTCATAAGCAGCAAAAACGCGGAGCATCACCCACAAAGGGCGGAATGCTCCGCGGTACCACCTTTATTCACCGGCATCAACTGCCGGCCTCTGTGCGCGTTAAGGGGCGCGCCCCGCCGGGCTACTTCTGCGTCTGTGCGTCTCTTCACCCGACCGCCTCCAAAGCGACCTTCGCTCCCCAGGGTTCCGGGCGGCCTTCCAGCCAGCGAACCGCCCTCTCTTGGGAAATACAGGAGCTACTCCTCTTTCTCATCGGCGTAACGATTATAGCATATATTCCGGCAATAGTCAATTTACCACGCACAGAGAACCGATTATTTAACGCTGATCACGTCACCATTCACCTTTCAAGCCGTTTGGCTCGTATCCGTACCGGCGTGCAGTGCTCGCCATACAGGCCCGTGGCGAGCACTGCTCGCCGGCACGGTGGTTCTCGCGCAAGGGTGGACGGTAGCGAAACCAACGGTATATTGACAATAAAATTCCATCTATTATATAATTGCTTTGTAGCTTCAATGGCGTATAAAGGAACAGGAGGATGGATGGTGTGAAACGGATGAGTGACGGAATGCTGCTTCGAATCTGCGGCATGCTGGTGGTGCTGGCGATGCTGGCAACAGGCTGGGCCTTCGCGGAGGCGAAGGATGATGCCCGGCTTAAAAGCGATGTGGTGGTGCTGTTCACCAGCGACGTCCATTGCGGCATAGACCAGGGCTTCGGCTACGCGGGGCTGAAGGCCGTCAAGGACCAGTTTGAAGGCGAGGGCTGCCATGTGCTGCTGGTGGACAACGGCGACTCCATACAGGGCGAGCCCATTGGCCTTCTGACCCAGGGCGCGGCGATCATTGAGCTGATGAATCAGATCGGCTATGATATCGCCGTACCTGGCAATCACGAATTCGACTACGGTGTGGAGCGCTTCTTATCCCTGTCGGAAACGGCGAGCTTCCCCTATGTCTGCTGCAACTTCAGCCGGGATGGCAAGCTGATATTTCCGTCCTATGTGATCCGGGAATATGACGGGGTGAAGCTGGCTTTTGTGGGCGTCACAACGCCAAAAGTGCTGTTCACCGCCACGCCAAGCACCTTCCGGAATGAACACGGCAGCCTGATCTATGGCTTCATGCAGGACAACGACGGTGCCGACCTGTATGCCGCGGTTCAGAGCGCGGTGGACGACGCCCGTGCGGAAGGCGCGGATTACGTCATCCTGCTGGGACATCTGGGCAACAAGGATTATGTGATTCCGTTTACCTACGCGGAAGTGCTTGAGCATACCGTCGGCATCGACGCCATGCTGGACGGCCACAGCCACGATACGGACAGGGTTGTCATGAAGAACCGGGATGGCCGCGAGGTCATCCGCCAGGCCTGCGGTACCAAGCTGGAGGGCATCGGCTGGATGCGCATCTGCGCTGCGGACGGAAGCATCGACACCGGCCTATACACCTGGAACAATCCTGTGCCCGTGCCGAAGCTGCTGGGCATTCAAAACGAAATGTCCGAGGCTGTGGACAGCGCGCTGGCCTCGCTGGGTGAATGGCTGAACACGAAGGTGGGCGTCTCCGCGGCGACGCTGACGATATTTGACCCCACGGCAGTGGACAATGCCGGAAGGCCCGTGCGCATCGTTCGCACAACGGAGACCAACCTGGGCGATCTGGTCACCGACGCCTTCCGCGTTCAAACCGGCTCGGATGTGGCCATCGCCTGCGGCTCGAGCATTCGCGTCAACCTCCCCCGGGGTGACATCAAACTGAACGACCTGGTTTCGGTCTATCCTTTTGGCAATCACCTCTCTGTGCGTGAGGTCACCGGTCAGCAGCTCCTGGACGCGCTGGAGTGGGCCGTGCAGGATGTGCCCCACGAGTTTGCCTCTTTCCTGCAGGTTTCCGGCCTCAGCTTTGAAATTCATACCTATATCGAGAGCAGCTGCCGGACGGACGATGACAACGGCTTTGCCGGTGTGACAGGCGAATATCGCGTCAAGAACGTGATGGTCGCCGGCGAACCCCTGGCGCTTGATCGAACCTACACGGTCGCCGCCGTGGATTATCTGCTGCTGAACCACGGAAACGGCTTCACCATGTTCGATGGCGGCAAGGTGATCCTGCAGTCCGGAGAACCTGACTATGCCGTAGTGGCCAATTATATCCGTGATGACCTCAAAGGCGTCATCGGCGATGCCTACGAATCGCCTTACGGCCAGGAACGCATCGTGGCCGTCGAGGAACCGATCCACTAAAACAACCTTAGAGTGTGTTTCTAAAATGCCTGAAGCGCATTTTCGGGCCATCCCTTGACTTGCAACCAGTAAGCCTGCGGTTTTTCGCCTTGAAATGCAGCCCGATGGCCTCGAAACTGCATCTCCCGGCATTTAGAAACACACTCTAACAGACCGAGGCCCGGGGAGGATTCGCCACCCCCGGGCCTCGGTCGTCCCGCTTCTGTATCGGCTTTCGGCAAGCTTGCCATTCATCAATATCCGTCGAACTGGTTCCTCGGGTCGTTGCTCTTCCGGGGCCTGTCGTCGTCCTCCAGGAATTCGATCTCAAGGCGCTGGAAGGGTACTTCCTCCATGAAGTGCTCCGGCAGGAACTGGGTGCGACGGAATTCCTCGAATTCCCGGTAGTGCTTGTTCAACCACAGCGGACGCGGGATGTCGAATTCGTGGCACAGCTCTGTCAGCGCCTCCTCCGACTCACCCCATGCGCACACTGCGGTGGCCTGCTTCTCAATGCGATGCTTTTTGATGATCTTCGCCCACAGTCTCGGCATGGGAATCCCCCCGTTTTTTCGATGTTGGATCCATTATACCGCAAATCCGCCACGCTTGCAAGCGTTCAGGATACCAGCAGCCCGAAGTCCACCGGTACCCCATCCTTCGTCAACTCAAAATGGATGTGCCAGCCTCGCTCCGCCTCGCAGTCGGCGGACTGGCCCACCGAGCCGATCACCTGGCCCTGCTTTACGACGTCACCCTCCTTTGCCATCTCCAGGGTGTTCATGCCTGCGTAAGTGGAACGGTAACCATCGTCGTGCTCGATAACCACCACATTCCCCCACAGCCGGTCGCTGCACACCTCCGACACCACGCCATCCCGGCAAGCGTATACCGCCTCCCCAGGGGAACCGCTGATGTCCAGGCCTGGGTGGGTCTGCCACTGGCCCAGGGTTTCCGACCACACCGGTACATCCGGGGAATATCCCGCCACGACCTCGCCCTCCAACGGCCACGTCCAAACCACCGGTTCGGGCGTCATCGCCGGAACGGGCGCGAGCGTCGGCATTTGCACCGACATCGCCGCCCGGGGCGGGTACGCTTGTTCGTCGCCGCGGGATTCGCCCCTCATCCTCCAGGCGTGGGAGCCGAGCCCCAGCAGCGCCAACAGCACTACGAGGCCGGCGTAGTAGCCCAGCCGCATCCGCTTCTCCCTTGAACGTGCGATGCCGTCTGCGAAGGCAACCAGCCTGTTCCACCCTTTGACGAGGCAATGGCCGGCACCCATCAAACGTCTTTTTATAGCATCCATGATATAACCCCCCTCACAAGCCCTATTATCGGGTGTGAAGGGGGCAAATATACATTTTCAGGAAATTCTTCAGGAACTACCGCCTGCGTCGCTTTTTGGCGTCGCGCCTGCGCTGGGCACTCATGCGTCGCATGTACTCCAGGCGCTTGGCCTCGTAGATCTTCTTGCGTTGGCGATCCTTGCGCGCGCCACGGACGATACCTGCCACCACCAGCAATATAATCAGCAGGATCAACACTGCTGCCAGCAGCACCACCAGCGGGTTTTCGAAATAGCGCAGTGCAGGGATGATGTCGGTCAGCTCTATCCTGGGCGGCTGTTCCTGGATGGTCCGGTCGGCCACCAGCAACGCCGTGATCTGCTTGCCGGACTGGTCCAGGTACTTCAGCCTGCCGATGATCTCGCCCTTGGAGATGGGCGCGACCATGTCCGAGGTAACGGTCAGCTCGCATCGGGTGACGAAGTCGTTGATGGCCTCGTCCATGGCCGCTTCGTTGTCGTTTTCCACCATGCGCACGTATTCCGGGTCGCTGATTTGGGCGATCTTCAAGTTCAACATGCCCTCATAGGGGTCACTGGCGATGGCGTTGGAAACGCGCAGCGTGGCGATCTTGCTGCCGGCAAAGTTGAACATCTGCTCCATCGTGTAACCGGTGTAGCGGGTAAAGCCGTAGTTGAACATCCGTATGGTATCCACCCACTTGTCCACCGAGCCCATGCTGTGCAGGTCCACGGTCACCAACCGCACACCATCGCGCTCCGCCGCGCCTACGAAGCACTGGCCCGCCATGCTGTGATAGCCGGTCTTGATGCCAATGCAATCGGGGTAATAGTAGGTGTTGTCGCTCTTGAGCAGTGAATTGGTGTTGACAACCCGCTGCTCCATTGCCTTGTTGCCCCGCTGGAGGTTCATGACGTAGTTTGGCGCGGAAGAGATTCGCCGGAAGGCGTCCAGCTTGACGCCCTCGCTGGCGATGCGGGCCAGGTCAAGGGCGGTGGAATAGTGCTGTGGATCATGGTAGCCGTGGGGATTGGCGAAGTGGGTGTCTTCGCAACCCAGTTCCTTCGCCCGCCGGTTCATCTTCTCGACAAAGGCCTCCACGTTGCCGCTCACCAGCACCGCAATGGCATTCGCGCCGTCGTTGCCCGAAGTGAGCATGAAGCCGTACAGCAGATCCCGGAATGTCATCATATCTCCCGGAAACACGGGAATCAGCGAGCTGTCCGCCGGGATTTCGGCGGCGGCTTGCGGAATGACGATGGTAGTATCCATAGCGATGCCGCTCTCCAGGGCCAACAGCAGCGTCATCACCTTTGTTGTAGAGGCGGGGTACATCCGCGCCCTTGCGTTTTTTGAAAACAGCACATCACCGCTGGTGGCATCCACCAATATAGCCGAATCGGCATACAGGTGTCCCTCCCGCAGCATCTGCGGCACTTTTGTATTGTAATCAGCGGGCGTTTCCGCCAGCGCCCCACCGCACAGCAGCGCGATGGCCAGAGCCAGCAGAAACGCAATCCACTTGGGGCGTCGTTGCATGGATTTACCTCTCAAGCGAAATCAATTATGGAAATTATACCACTTATCGCCGTTTTTGTACAGCGTCGCGCCTGACCTGCGCCTATGGCCTGCGCTGGGTTCCGCGCCGTCGGTTCGCGGGCCTGCGTCGCCGCCGCCTGCGCCGCTTCGACCGCTTCAGCGCGGCCACCACCGCGATGGCCGAGACCGACAGCGCCAACAGAAGCACCACGAATATGACCAGCCCTGATCCCCTGTGTGGAGCGGGCCGGGCTGATTCGGCATTCGGTACCGGATTCCGGGGTGCTTCGGTGGGCGCTGGCAGGCTCGTCGGCGTAGGATCGGGCTTGGCGGCGACGGTCCTCGCTGCCGTCAGCGTTCCCTTTACCTCCACGCCGTCCACCGTACAGGTCAGGGTTCCCATCAATTCGCCTTCTTCGATGGGCGCGACATCATCCCGCGCCCATTCCACGGTGACCAGCCGGTCCACCGCGGCGTTCAGCGAGGCTTCACTGCCGGCGACGACGGGCACGGTCGCCTCCTCCCCTGCTCCTATGGAGAGGTTCAGCGCCAGGCTGCCGCCCTGGTTGTCATCCGGGTCGACGTTCTGCGCCTGTATCTGCGAATAGTGCCGCTTCCAGGCCGCGTCGATCAACATGCTTCCCGTCACCCGCTCGTACCGGGTAAAGCCGTATTCAAAGAGGCGTGCGGCATCGTACCACTTGGACATCTCCTCCGCGCACTTCAGCACTACGCAGATTACCCGCATGCCGTCGCGCTCGGCGGAGCCCACGAAGCACCAGCCGGCCTTATTGTGGTGGCCGGTCTTGATACCGGTGCATTCGGGATAGTAATACTTTTCGCCGCTTTGGAGCAAAGTATTTCTTGAGATTATCTCCTGCTCCACAACCTTGCCATCACGCTGGACCTGCATGGTCCACTTCGGCGCGGCGACGATCCTGCGAAAGTCCGGATTTTGCATCGCCTCCAGCGAAATCAGGGCCAGGTCCTGGGCGGTTGTGTAGTGCTCGGCGTTGTGATACCCGTGGGCGTTGACGTAGTGGGTGCCTTCGCAGCCAATCTCACCGGCGCGGCGGTTCATGTGCTCCACAAACGCCTCGATGCTGCCGTCCACCAGCACCGCCACGGCGTTGGCGCCGTCGTTGCCGGAAGAGAGCATGAAGCCGTACAGCAGGTCGGCAAAGGACACCACGTCCCCCGGCTTTACCGGCACCACAGAGCTGCCTTCGGGCACATCGCCGGCCTCGGCGGGGATGGTGACCTCGTCCTCAAGGCCAATGCCGCTCTCCAGCGCCAACAGCAACGTCATGATCTTTGTGGTGCTGGCCGGGTACATCCGGACCTTTGAATCCTTGGAAAACAGCACCTCGCCGGTATCCTGGTCCACCAGCAGCGCCGATTCGGCGAACAGGTGAGCGGCCTCCAGATTCTGGGGCTGGTTCATGTCGTATTCCGCCCTGGCCGGCCCGATTGCGGCGCAGCAGAGCCACACCGCCAGCGCAACCGCCAGGAAACGCTTGACGAATCGCATTCAGCAATACTCCTCAAACCGCAGTCGGCGCAACACCACCCGCGGAAAAACATCAATTACGCACAGTCATCAATAATACTATCTTATCACCAACGGGCGTATTTGTACAGCGGCGCAGGAAAAACCTAACATTTAAAAAAAACAACTTGAAATAATGACAGGAATCGTTTATAATAATAACAAATTGATGAATTTGTGATGTCAGAGTGCCCGATTTCGGTGTCATAATGGCATTAAAGGAGGATAAACCATGCCCAAGCGGATTCTGATCGTCGATGACGAGCCCCTGATTGTAAAAGGATTGAAATATTCTCTCGAGCAGGACAGCTATGAGACGGATTCTGCCGCAGACGGCGAGGAGGCGTTGAACAAGTTCTTCGCCGGCCACTACGACCTCGTCCTCCTGGACGTGATGCTGCCCAAGATCGACGGCATCGAGGTCTGCCAGCGCATTCGCGAGCGCAGCAATGTCTCCATCATTATGCTCACCGCCAAAGGCGACGACATGGATAAAATCCTGGGCCTGGAGTACGGCGCGGACGACTACATGACCAAGCCCTTCAACATCCTGGAGGTCAAGGCCCGCATTCGCACCATCTTCCGCCGTACCACGATGATGCAGCGGGAGAGCGGCCAGCGGGTGATCACGGTGCGGGACATGCAGCTGAACGTGAACAATCGCTCTGTCACCGTCGGCGGCCGCGAGGTCAACCTGACGGCCAAGGAATTCGACCTCCTGCACCTGTTTGTCACCAACCGGGGCAAGGTCTTCTCCCGGGAAAACCTGCTGGAGACGATTTGGAAATACGATTATTTGGGCGATCTTCGCACCGTGGATGTGCACATCCGCCGCCTGCGCGAGAAGATCGAAAAGGTGCCCAGCCAGCCAGAATACATCTTCACCAAGTGGGGAGTTGGCTACTATTTCACTGACAAGGATTAAAACCTTCATACACTCCATACGCTGGAAGATCACCATCGCCTACCTGCTGATCATCGTCGTGGCGTTCTGCGTCATCGGTTTTTCGCTGATCCAGCTGGTAGGCGAATATCTGTTTAACCAGCGCACGCGGGATGACCAGCGCATCGCGGAAAGCCTCTCGGAGGAGTTCGGCGGTCTTTTGTCGTCCTCGGACGTGCTGGGCATGTACGAGGCCGCCCTTCAAACCGCACGGTCCGAGCAGGGCCGTGTGCTGGTGCTGGACCGGCTGTGCACCGTACAGGTGGACACCAGTTCCCAGCTGAACGGCCAGCGCTTCATCACCTCGGAAATCAACAACGTACTGGGTGGGGCCGACGGCGACTACGGCTTTTACGACGTGGGCAGCACCAATGCCTACTGGCTGCGTGCCGCGATGAACGCCTTCTCCGGCGTCAACACCATGACCGGCCTGTACGCCCGGGGCATCCGCAATACCTCGGGCAACCTGCTGGGCGTGCTGGTGTATATCTCCCAGGTGCAGGAGATCTACGAAAACCTGCGGGATATGCAGCTGAAGATACTGGCCTGGATGGCCATCGTGGCGCTGGCGGTATTGGTGGTCAACGCTTTGATGCTGCGCACGATCACCCGCCCCATCGGCGAATTGAACGAGGGCATCGCCCGCATGAGCCAGGGCGACCTTTCCGCCCGGGTTAACGTGCGGGGCAGGAACGAATTCGCCAACCTGGCCAAGGCCTTCAACTCGATGTCCGAGCGGCTGGAGCAGCTGGATAAATCCAGGAGCCAGTTTGTCTCCAACGCCTCCCACGAGCTGAAGACCCCGCTGAGTACCATCAAGATCCTGATCGAAACACTGCTGTACCAGGACCCGATGGACCCCGGCATGGCCAAGGAATTCATGACCGACGTCAACAAGGAAATCGACCGCCTGAACCGCATCGTCAGCGACCTTCTGACGCTGGTGAACATCGACAGTGGTATCAAGATGAACCTGGAGAACCTGGACATCGCCGCGCTGCTTCAGGAGCAGGTGAAGCGCCTGGCGCCCCTGGCCCGGGAGAACGGCATCGAGCTGGATTGCACCGTCAAGGAGGCAATGGAGGTCAATGGCGACGCGTTGAAGCTGCAACAGGTGGTGTACAACATCATCGACAACGCCATCAAATACACGCCCCGGGGTGGCGAGGTTCACTGCACGCTGACCCGACAGGGCAAAAAGGCCGTCATCCGCGTCAGCGACACCGGCGTGGGCATCCCCAAGGAGGACCTGCCCCACATCTTCGACCGCTTCTACCGCGTGGACAAGGCGCGTTCCCGGGAGACCGGCGGCACAGGCCTGGGCCTGTCCATCGTGAAGCAGTTCGTACTTCTGCACGGTGGCAACATCGAGGCCACGAGCAAGGTCGGCGAGGGCACCACCTTCACCATCGAGCTGCCGCTGGCCGCCAAGAGGCAGGAGGTATAACGGATGCGAAGAATGCTGTTGATGGGCTTGTCTTTTGCTCTTGTTGCCGCAATACTGGGCGGTTGCGCCCTGACCAACCGGAAGCAGGAAGCCGTGACAGACATCCGCCTGCCGGAGCCCACCGAGGAGCCGGAGAACATGATCCTCGGCGAGAAGTTGTCCGCCGCCCCCACCGAAGTGACGCTGTATTTCGCCACACAGGACGGCACCGGCTTCTCAGCCGTTTCCCGCATGATCTCCAGGGATGTCGGCCAAAGCCTGCCCCAGGCCGTTGTTGCCACGCTGCTGGACAGCGGCGCAGAGCGCAGCATACCGTCCATGGCCGACACGCGGATGTTGGGATGTGAATATGCCTGCGGCACCGCCACGATCAACCTGTCCATCGACGCCCGCAATGTTCAGAATCCCCAGGAACTGCTGGCGCTGCAAACCTCCGTCGGCAACACCCTGCTGGGCATTCATGGCATCAGCGGGGTAAATGTACTGATCGGCAACGTCAGCGAAGGCCACTGCCAGCTTCCCCTGGGCGTGCAGACCGAGCCGGTCACCAGCGTCGCGGCGGCCTATGCCCAGCTCCAGGCGGAGCGCGACCGGCTTTTCCAGGCGGCGTCCTCCGGGCAGGCCGACCCCATCGCCCGCTCCGCGCTGCTGTACTTCCCCTCCGACACAGGCAATTGGCTGATCCCCGAGCTTCGCAGCATCTCCATCGGCCCGGAGGGTTTCGTCCGGGCGCTGTTTGACGCGCTGAAGGCCGGGCCCAGCCAGCTGGCCTGTGCCACCGCTTCCATCCCCGAAGGCGTGGAGCTGCTGAACGACAACCCGGCCATACAGACCCTCTCCAGTGGTGAGCGAGTGCTGGACTTGAACTTCGCTTCTACACTCGTAACCTACATGGCGCTGTCCGGCATGGAGGTTTGGAAGCTGACCGGTTCCATCGCCATGACGATGTGCTCCTTCCTTCCCGACCTGGACGCCGTGCGCGTGATGGTCAACGGAGAGCCGATCACCGTATGTGAGCGGGGCGATGCTATCCTGACATTCGAAGACGGCATGATCCACCGCAATGATTTCACCGATTGCGTAGGCAGTACCGTCAGCCTTTACCTGGTGAACAACGAGGGCATGCTCCAGCCGACCCAGCGGGCCGTTTCTATGCGCAGCGCCCTATCCCCCCGCAGCCTGCTCTGTGAATTGATCGCATCTGCCGCGGAAGACCGCGACCTGCGCTTCCCCATTCCCGAGGGCATACAACCGGTGGACATACTGGGTGTACAGACCTCGGGCGGCGTGGCGCGGGTCAACCTGTCCGGCACCTTCTACCGTTGCTGCCAGATTCTGAACGCCCATGAGGAACGCCGCCTGATCTACGCGATGGTCAACACGCTATGCCAGCTGGACGGCATTCGCGGTGTGCGCTTCTACGTGGAGGGTCGCGCCGCGGAGACCATGGCCGGGGGCATCTACCTGAAGAGCGTACTGCTGCCCAACCCCGGAATCGTGGTTCAGCGTTAGGGAAAATACCGCGTAATAAAGGCAGTCGGATGGCGAGTGGTTTTTTACGTCAGCTGCGCCTGCGGTAAATCGCCTTGAAATTCATGCCAATCCACTCGAAGCAGCGCATCCTCACAGTTATAGAAGCTCACTCTGGCGTAGTGTCAAGCATCTTCCATTGTGTGAGCGCTACACTTCCACTTGCACATCCCTCTCCCGCAGCCAGCTGTTCACTTGCCACAGGTAGCCCAGCAGTTGCGGTCCGGCCATCAACTGGCCGAACCAGGGCGTATCTACGGGATCCAGGGCGCTTTGGGCCAGCTTTTTCAGCTTCTTGCGGTCGATCAACCGGAATATGGGCGCATCACGATCCTCCGCCAGCCGCAACGCCATGCTGCGAACGATACCGCTGAATTCCGGGCTGCAGGTCTTGGGGTAAGGGCTCTTTGTGCGCCGCAGCAGCTTTTCCGGCAGCAGGTCAGCCACCGCCTCCCGAAACAGTCCCTTTTCCTGTCCGCCCATGAACTTCATATCCCAGGGCACATTGTACACGTACTGCACCAGCCGCTCATCGCACAGCGGCGTCAGCACCTCCAAACCTGCACCGTCGCACATCCGCATCGCCCGCTCCTGCAAATTGGGCATGAAGAACTCAAAGCACAGCCTTTGCAGCGTCCGAAGTCTGCGTTCATTCGGTTCAAAGCCCGCGCCGGGATCTGCCATGGCCCTGCGCATTGAAAAAACATCCGCCACGTATTCCCGCAGCTTCAATCGCTCCCGAAGTTCCGGCAGCAGAAGTCCCTCCCGTAATTCCAGCGAGCCCGACCATGGGAAGCCCTCCAGCGGTCCTTTGCCTTTGAACCATGGGTAACCGCCGAACACCTCATCGCCACACTCGCCGGATACAACGCAGTTATCCATGCGGGCGATTTGCTCGGCAAACAGCATCAGCGAAGAATCAATATCCGCCATACCGGGAAAGCCCCGCAGGGATACCGCCTTATCCAATCCCGCGGCCAGCTCCCGCTGGGTCAGTGTCACCGTGCGGTGCTGGGTACCAAAGGCCCGCACCGCCGCCAGCACATAGGGCGCGTCCATCTCCGGCCGGAAGGCGTTTGCGCGAAAATCACGGGCGTTGTCCTGATAGTCCACAGAAAAGCTGCGCAGCGGCGATACGCTGTCCTTCAGCAGCGCGGTCAACGCCGAGGAATCCAGCCCACCGGAGAGCATCACTGCCGGATTCAGCGCCACTGCCTCCACGACACACCGTTCCAACAACTCCCGGGTATGGCGAATGGTGGTGGGCGTGTCCTCGCCGTGGGGCATATCCTCGATGCGCCAATAGCAGCTTATCGCGATATCGCCTCCCCGTGCGACCAGGACGCAGCCCGGCTCCAGGGCCAACATATCCCTGTACGGCGTTATGCCCGGGCTGCGGGCGGGACCGAGCCCGAACAACTCCCGAAGGCCGTCGGCATTCACCGCCGGGTCCACCTTCGCCGCCTTCAGCAGCGCGTCGGGATGGTCCGAAAATGCCAGACTGTCGCCATGCTTGGCATAGAATACCGGCTTCTCCCCCATGCGATCCCGGCTAAGCACCAATGCGTCGGATTCCGCGTCCATCACACAGCTGACCACCGGGCCCTCTATATGGGAGGGGTAATCCTCGCCCCAGCGCACATAGGCCCTGAGCACCAGTTCCGCCGCCGTCGCTTCCTCTGAACATCCCAACGCCGATGCCAGCGTCTTCCCGTCCCGCAGCCGTCCCCAGGCCAGGGCCAGCCGCTTTCCCCGGGAAAAGCACCCCCGCCCACACAGCATCATCCGGCCCACGGTGATACAGGGCGCGTCAAATATGCCGCTGTTGGAACGCGAATAATCCGAATGGTAAACGCCTAAATAGTTCATTCCACCACTCCTTCACACAGCCTGAGTCAGTTTATGGCGAAGCGTGGCGCATCATGCCCCCGTGAAAGGCGCACAACACGGGCGCAACAAACATGTGATATCATATTATCCAACAACGGACAGGGAGTTATCACGATGGAAAACCAGGCAAAGTGCAAACGGCTGAACAAATACATCGCGGACAGCGGCTACTGCTCCCGGCGGGAGGCGGACAGACTGATTTCAGAGGGCCGCGTGCGGCTGGACGGGCGCGTGGGCGCACTTGGCGACCGTGTGCTGCCCGGCATGGATGTGACGGTGGACGGCAAGCGCCTGTCCGGCGAGGGCGAGAAGGTCTACCTGTTGCTGAACAAACCCATGGGCATCGTCTGCACTGCAGACCCCCGGGAGCCGATGAACGTGGTGGACTACCTGGCCTATCCCCGGCGCGTCTTTCCCGTGGGACGGCTCGACAAGGACAGCGAAGGGCTGCTGCTGCTGACCAACGACGGCGAAATCGTCAACCGAATCCTGCGTGCCGCGGGCGGACATGAGAAGGAATATGAGGTCCGGATCGACCGTCCCGTAACGCCGGAATTCGTGCAGCAGATGTCCCGGGGCGTGCCGATCCTGGACACCGTCACGCTGCCTTGCCGGGTGCGCCGCACCGGCGAGCGCAGCTTCAACATCGTGTTGGTGCAGGGGTTGAACCGCCAGATTCGCCGCATGTGCGAAGCCCTGGGGGCAAACGTCACCCACCTGCGCCGCGTCCGCATCATGAACCTGCGGCTGGGCAAGCTCCAGCCGGGCCAGTGGCGCGAACTGACGGAAGAAGAATTGGCGGGGTTGAGGAAACGGCTGTAAAAGCAGCAATATAAACAAACGCGGAAATGGCAACGCCATTTCCGCGTTTGAGTTGGAGTGTGTTTCAAAATGAGGGATGTGCGGTTTCGAGTGGATTGGGCTGCATTTCAAGGCGATTTTCCGCAGGCTTGCTGGCGGCAAGTCAAGGGAAATCAACGCAGAAATGCAGGCAAATACGCCGAAAATGCACTTCAGGCATTTAGAAACACGCTCCAGGTCGCTTGTGTCATTCGTACAGCGGGAAGCGCCTGCACAGGTCGTCCACGCGCCTGAGGATCTCGGGTTTCTTATTATCGAAGTCGTTCGCCGCCATCGCCAGCAAATCGCCCACTTCCCGGGCTTCGGCCTTCCGAAAGCCCCTGGCGGTAATCGCGGGGGTGCCCACGCGGATGCCGGAGGTCTCGTTGGCGCTGCGGGGGTCGCCTGGAATCTTGTTTTTGTTCACGGTGATGCGCACCGAATCCAGGCGCTCCTCCAGTTCGCGTCCGCTGAATTCGGCCTCCTTCAGGTCAATCAGCATCAGGTGGTTGTCTGTGCCGCCGGTGACCAGCTTCACGCCGTTCTCCAACAGCGCGTCCGCCATGGTCCTGGCATTGACGATGATCTGGCGCTGATAATCCTTGAATTCCGGCTTCAACGCCTCGCCCAGCACGACGGCCTTCGCGGCGATGACGTGCATCAGCGGGCCGCCCTGGGTGCCGGGGAAGATGGCGCTGTTGATCTTCTTGGCGATGTCGGCATCATTGGTCAGGATCATGCCGCCCCTGGGGCCGCGCAGCGTCTTGTGGTTGGTGGTGGTCACCACGTCAGCGTAGGGAATCGGGCTGGGATGCTCGCCCGCGGCCACGAGGCCCGCGATGTGGGCGATATCCACCATGAAGTAGGCCCCGACCTCCTTGGCGATCTGGCTGAACTTTTCAAAGTCAATGACGCGGGGATAGGCGGAAGCGCCGGCGATGATCATCCTCGGGCGATGCTTCAGGGCCAGGTCGCGCACCTGATCGTAGTCGATCAGGCCGGTTTTCGGGTCGCAGCCGTAGGTAACACTGTTGTAGATCTTGCCGGAGAAGCTGGCCTTCGCGCCGTGGGTCAGGTGACCGCCGCAGCTCAGGTCCATGCCCATCACGGTGTCGCCGGGATGGCACAGCGCCAGGTACACCGCCGCATTGGCCTGGGAACCGCTGTGGGGCTGCACGTTGGCATATTCCACGCCGAACAGCTGCTTGGCGCGCTCGATGCAGACGTTTTCCACCTCATCCACGTATTCGCAGCCGCCATAATAGCGATGCCCCGGATAGCCCTCCGCATACTTGTTCGTCAACACCGAACCCATGGCGGCCATGACCGGCTCGGTCACGATGTTCTCCGACGCGATAAGCTCCAGGTTGCGGCGCTGGCGCTCCAGCTCCTTCAACATTATCCCACCGATTTCCGGGTCATACTGGCGAATGAATTCCATGCTCTCCTGTACCATTTTACTGCCTCCATGTCATAAAAAAATCCGACCGGTTCAGACAACCGGCCGCGCAGATTCCCCCATGCCGCGCACGGGAAGAAATAAACGCTCTGTCCTTTTGCCTGAGAGATTCACCCGACACCCCTGTGCCTGGCTTTCACCTTCGGCCCCCGCAGCGCGGGCGTCTCCAGAGTGCCATCCGCTCACAGTCCTCATTCCCTGGGGAACGCCTGAGAGTGTCTCTCCTTCGGCGGGACCATGTCCGCTCTCCTGCAAGCATCAAACGGCTTCTATTCAATTGCATGTATTATAGCACCTGCCGGCGTATGAGTCAATGAAGATCAGGTAAAACAGCCGAATCGCGCTTGCGGGAGGCCGTCAAATCATGTATTATAGGAGTGGAAGACCGATAATCAAGAAGGAAAATCGACGACATGGCCAAGCTTTACTTCCGATATGGCGCGATGGGATCCTCCAAGACCGCCAACGCCATCATGGTGCAATACAACTATCAGGAGCGAGGGCAAAACGCCCTGATGCTCAAACCCCGGCTGGACAACCGGGACGGCGACCGCAGGGTAGGCTCGCGCTCGGGGCTGTACGCCCCCTGCCGCTTCGTGGAGGAGCTGGACGACATCGACCTGACCGCCTGCGACTGCGTGATCGTGGACGAGGCCCAGTTCCTGACCAAGGCTCAGGTGCAGCGCCTGGTGGACATCGTGGACGACATGGGCATCCCCGTCATCTGCTACGGCCTGCGGGCCGATTTCCAGGGCAACCTGTTCGAGGGCAGCCACTGGCTGATGGCCTGGGCCGATTCCATCGAGGAGATCAAAACGGTCTGCTGGTGCGGCAGGAAAGCCATTATGAACGCCCGCGTCTCCGGCGGCAAGGTGGTTCGATCCGGCGAACAGATTGTACTCGGCGGCAACGAGAGCTATGTGGCGCTGTGCCGCAGGCACTGGGCAAGGGGCGAGCTGGCCCCGATGGAGATTCGCCGCATATCCGCCGGCAAGGCGACCTACATGCCGCTGCTGCTGGAGGCCGACCCCAGCCGGGAGATGATCGAAACGTACCTGGACGCGGGCGAGCTGTACGCGCTGATGGTGGATGGACAGACCTGCGCCGTGGCTGTCGTTATCGAGCGGGAGGACGGCGCGTGGGAAATCAAAAACCTGGCCGTTGCCCCCGTCATGCGGGGTAAGGGCTACGCCGCGCGGCTGCTCAGGCACCTTTTCAAGGTACTGCCTGCTCACTGCGACCGGCTGTACGTTGGCACCAGTGCGGGCAACGTGCCGTTTTATGAACATTTCGGATTTGTCAGAGACGGCGTGATCGAGGGGTTTTTCGAAACGCATTATCCCGAACCGATCATCGAGAACGGCTGTGTTGTAAAGGATATGATTATATTGGTAAAGAAGCTGTAACGGCAACAATCTGCCGCCATAGCGTTCTTAGCGCGGGAAAAGGATGGCGGCGCAGTCGCCGCCGCTCCATCTACCGCATAGCAGGGGCGCCATCCCGTGCGCAGGATGCGCACGGGATGGCGCTTTATATTTACACATCAAAGACCATTTCAATTCTCAATTTCCCCGTTTCGCCAAAACGCATCCAGATCCGTCCTCAACTCGCTCAGCTTCTTCACGTCCCGCACGTCCCAGTGGGGCGGCATCAGCAGGCGGTACTTCTCCTGTCGGTAGCGCATGTCCATCAGCAGCACCACGCCCCGGTCGTTCTCTGTGCGGATCACCCGGCCCGCGGCCTGGAGCACGCGCCGAAGGCCGGGATAGACGTAGGCGGCATCATGGCCGCCGCCGTCTCCGTCGTCCAGCTGCTCCTGAAGCAGTTCCCGCTCAAAGCTGATCTGGGGGATGCCCGTGGAGACGATGGCCGCGCCGGACAGCCGGTCGTCAGGCAGGTCCACACCCTCGGCGAACACGCCGCCCAGCACCACAAAGCCCACCAGGCTCTCCCTCGGCGCGGGCTGGAAGCGCTCGATAAACGCCAGCCGCGCCTTCTCCCCCATCCCCGACTCCTGGCAAATGACCTCGTCATAGGGCCAAAGCATGCAATAGCGGCGAAACGCCTGGGTCATGTAGGCGTAGGAGGGAAAGCAGGCCAGGTAGTTCCCCGGCTTCGCCCCGGCCATCGCGTGGATGACCTGGCATACCGCGTTCAGTGTGCGCTCCCGGTCCTTCATGCCCACGGCCACGGGCATACGGGCCACGTACAGGTTTTCCGGCGGGAAGGGAGATTCCAACCGCAGGGTAGTATCTGCCTCGCCGTCCGCGCCCAGCATGGCGGCGTAATACTCCATCGGCGCAAGGGTGGCCGAAAACAGCGCGCTGCCACCGACACGGGACAGCACCTTGCGCAGGTGATTGGACGGATCGAAGCACCACAGCCGCACAGTCAGGTACTTCTCCCCCGGCAGGATCAGCGCCCGATAGGCGTCCTGTTCGAACTGCTTCGACACCCGCACGAACCACTGCACATCATAGATGAAGTCCACCAGCTCCGGCTCCACAGGCTCCAGCTCCATGGCTATTTCGGCAAAGCGCCTCGCGGCCTCCACGACGGTCTCTGGCAGGTCCGAGCTGTACTCCTGCTCCGCATCGGCGTCCTCCAGCGCCCCCAGCAATTCCTCCAGTAGCCCCGCCATCGGGCTGTCCGGCCCCTCGAACTGCACCACCAGGTCGTGAACAGACGCGCCCTTTTCCCCGGACAGCTCCGCCGAGAGCATATCCCTGGCACGGTCGGCCAGGTTGTGTGCCTCGTCCACCAGCAGGCCCGCCTTGGATTTGCCGTCAAAGAAGCGCTTCAACCGCACCTTCGGGTCGAACACGTAATTGTAGTCGCATATGACCACGTCGGCGTTTTCGGAGATGTCCAGCGACAGTTCGAATGGACAAAGCTCGTGCGCGTTGGCCAGGTCAATGATGGCCCCGGCGTCCAATTGCTGCAATGAGAGTGCCTCCCTCAGCGCCTCCCGCCGCCGGTCGTAGTAGCCCGCGGCCAGCTGGCAGCCCATGCAGTCCGCCTTGCCCATCGGACATACCTTTTCCTTGGCAGTGATGGTCACGCTGCGCAGGGCCAGCCCCCCGGCGCGCATCAGCCTGAGGGCGTCCTCAGCAGCCCTGCGGCCGGTGGTGCGGGCGGTGAGATAGAATATCGCCGTCACATGACCCTTCCCCAGGGCTTTCAGCGCCCCGAACAGCGCCGCGGCAGTCTTGCCGATGCCGGTAGGCGCTTCGATCAGGGTGTTGGCGTGGTTCCGCATGGCGGTATAAACCGCCGCAGCCATGTCCCGCTGGCCCTCCCGGTAGTATTCAAATGGAAAGGCGAGGGCATCCAGCGTGGGTCGGGAACGGTCCTTCCAGTCATCGACCGCGGCAACCCAGCGCAGGTAGGGCACGGCGTAGGCCATCAGCCGCTCCTCCAGCTCCCAGGCGTTGTAATCCTCGCTGAATTCCCGCTTTTTACCGTCCATGCGGGCGTAGATCAGGCGAACCTCCGCCTGTCCAAGCCCCCGGTTCAGGCAGAACAGTGCTGCATAGATCTCCCCCTGGGCCCAGTGGGCGGGATAGTCGTACTTCAGTATGTTGGACGGATTCTTCGCGGTGGTCTTGATCTCCAGCACCTGCACGACCTCGCGGTCGATGCAGACCCCGTCAGCCCTGCCGTGAATCCTCAGGATGTGGCCGTCAATGGGAATGTCCCTGGACACAGCGACCTCGCTTTCCCAGCTGTGCGGCAACAGCTGCTGGAGCGCCTGGTGGCCCCGCACACCCTCGCGCATGCGGGCCGCGGCACGACGGGCCGGTATAAGGTCGCCCTTTTCAAAGGCGAATTCCGCCAGCGTTCGCACACTGACCGAATGTATTTTTTGCACGGTTCTCTCCCTTTCCCTTGACATAACGGTCACATCATGTTACATTAAGATTGTCTGGGGCGATTATACTTACACAGATATCCCGCATACCAGTATAATTCACGCAGGCAGCTTTTGCAAGCGCTTTCCGATGCCAGCAGGCAGGTGGAAGCGCGCAAAAAAGAAGGAGGATGTGAACATGACTTTATATCCACTTTTGATGGCGCCCACTTTCCGACACGGCGAAGAGACCCCCTGGGGCGGTCACATGCTGCGCGACACGCTGATGAAAGACGCGCCCGACGGCGCCACAGGCGAAAGCCTTGAGATCTCGGCCCTGCCGGGATACGAGAGCATGGTGGCCAATGGTCTGCATACCGGAAAGCCCCTCTCCCGCATGGTTGAGCTGTGGGGCGACGCTCTGACGGGCAATACCGGCGGGGAATTCCCGCTGCTGCTGAAGCTGCTGGACACGCTGATGCCCCTGTCGGTACAGGTACACCCCGACGACACCTACGCCGCAGAGCACGAGAACAAGAGCGGCAAGAGCGAGGCCTGGATCATTCTCAACGCCGAACCCGGCGCGCGGATCGTTTACGGCGTGGACACCCGGGGCGAGCCGCTGGACAAGGTCGTGGCCGAGGGTCGGATCGAGGAGTGCCTGCGCTGGAAGAACGTGCGCCCGGGCGACGTTTACTACATCCCCGAGGGCATGGTCCACGCCGTGGGCGAGGGCATACTGTGTTACGAGATCGGCCAGTCTACCGATATCAATTACCGCCTGTGGGACTGGGGCCGGGTTTTCGCGGACGGCAAGCCCAGGGAACTCCAGGTGGAGAAGGCTCTGGATGTGTGTCGTCCCGACCTGCAGCTGGAAAAAAACGAGGGCACCACGGTGCTGTGCAAGGGCGGCAGCCGCACCTATTACATCTGCGACAGGCACTTTGAGCTGTGCCGCCTGAATCTTTCCGGCAATATGCCCCTGGAGAGTGGCAGGATGCTGTTTTTGACGCCAATGGGCCCCTGCACCCTGCGCTGGAGCGACGATGAGATGACGCTGAACGCTTTTGACAGCGTCCTGGTCCCCGCGGGCCTGGAGGGCGTAGCGCTGGAGGGCGACACCAAGGTGCTGGTATCCTGCCTGCCCGACCGTGAGAAACTGATCGCTGAGCTGGGCTACCGCGCCGAGAACGTGGCGGGGCTTGTCGAACAGCTATAAATACAAGGAGCGTGAAAGTCCGTAATGGACGAAAACGGCACATTGATACTCGCCCTGATCGCCCTCGTGGCCATGTCCGCCTTCTTTTCCGCCTCGGAGACCGCTTACACCAGCTTGAACCGAGCGCGGCTGAAGGCCATGGTCAACGGGGGCAATCGGCGTGCCGCGAAGGTATTGGCTTTGGCCGAGGACTACGACAGGCTGCTTTCCGGCATACTGGTGGGCAACAACATCGTGAATATTCTTTCCGCGTCGCTGGCGACGGTGCTGTTTGTGCGCCTCCTCGGCGGCGCGGGCGTATCTGTATCCACGGCGGTGATGACGGTGGTCGTGCTGATGTTCGGCGAGATCGCCCCCAAGACCATCGCCAAGGACCGGCCGGAGCAGGTGGCGTTGACAGTCTACCCGCTGCTCAACGCCATACTGGTCGTGCTGACCCCCATCGTATTCCTGACCACCTGCTGGCAGAAGCTGATCTACAGAATCGTGCCGCCGTCAAAGGACAGGGGTATCAATGAGGAGGAGTTGATCACCATCGTGGAGGAGGCCGAGAACGGGGGCGAGATCGACAAGCACGAAGGCGAGCTGATTCGCTCGGCCATCGAATTCAACGACATGACCGCCGAGGACATACTCACCCCCCGGGTGGACATCGTCTCGGCGGAGCTGCACGACACCTCCGAGGCAATCGCCCGCACCTTCCAGGAGAGTGGGTGCTCCAGGATACCTGTCTACGAAGACAACATCGACAACATCGTGGGCATACTCCACGAGAAGGACTTTTACCGTCTGAGGGACAAGGCTCCTCTCGGGGACATGATGACAAAGCCCCTGTGTGTGGTGCCCTCCACTCAACTGGCCGTGCTGCTGAAGCTGTTGCAGCGCACGAAAAACCACATGGCCGTCGTGGTGGACGAGTACGGCGGTGTGGTGGGCATCGTCACGATGGAGGACATACTGGAAGAGCTGGTGGGCGAAATATGGGACGAACACGACGAGGTAGTGGAGGATATCGTCCCTCTCTCTGAAGACGAATGGCGAGTCAGCGGCAGCGCGAGCCTGGACGATCTGCGCCAGCGGTTGCCCATCGGAGATGATTATGAATCCGTCACAGTAAACGGGTGGGTGCTGGAGGTACTGGGCCACCTGCCCCAGCAAGGAGACACCTTCGATTACAACGACCTGCACGTCACCGTAGAGCAGGTCGCCCGTCGGCGAGTGGAACAGGTCAGGATCAAAAGAATACAACAGGCATAGGAGTAATCGCCATGAAGGAACAGCTTTACCTGCAAATCGAGGCTTCCAGGGTTCCGCTGACAGCCAGACAACTCTCGGAGGAAAACCAATGTCCCCTGGAAACGGTTCAATCAGCACTGGACGAATTGGCTGGTGAAGGGCGCATCGCTTCCACCCGTAAGGGCGGCTGGGCTATCCCCGAGACCATCGGCCTGACCGCGGCACGGGTGGTCTTCCAGCGCAACGGCACGCCGATGGCCCAAGCCGTGAACGGCGGGGCAGCGCTGAAGATCGAATACAGCGGCACGGAGCGCTGCATGCCCGACGACCTGACGCTGGTGCGCCCGCTTGGCGACCACTGCCAGCTGAACGCCATACTGCGCCGGGGCAAGGAACGCTTCGCCGCCTATGTGCGCATCGAGCGCAAGCAAACCAAGACCATCGGCAAACGTAACGCCGAGGTCAAGGCGGTGGCTTCCGCCATCCCCTGCGACGTGCGCATCCCCTATGACGTGGTGCTGACCGGCGACCTGGACAAGCTGGAAAACGACCAGATCGCCCTTTTGCGCATTGACCGCTATCCTCAGGACGGCCGCCCGATCTACGCCAGCGTATTGCGGGTGCTGGGCGACGAGGAGAGCCTGCCGGCGCTGATGCGGGCCGTGGCCGAGGACCAGGGCTTTACCACGGAGCCCACCCCAGCCGTGGCAGAGGCGTCCGAGGCCATGCCCGACTCGGTGCGCCCGGAGGATATCGCTGGCCGGGAGGATCTTCGCGACCTGCTCACCTTCACCATCGACGGCTCTACCGCCAAGGACTTTGACGACGCCGTATCCATCGAGCAGACCGAAAAGGGCTGGCGCCTGGGCGTGCACATCGCCGACGTCAGCCACTACGTTCGTCCCGGCACCGCCATCGATCAGGACGCGCTGGAGCGGGGCACGTCGCTGTACCTGCCCGGCCTGACCGTGCCGATGCTGCCCGAGTGCTTGTCCAACAACCTCTGTTCGCTGATGCCCGACGTAGACCGGTTGGCCCTGAGCCTCTTCATGGATATCGAAAACGGCAAGGTGGTGGATCACCGGCTGGTGGAATCGGTCATCCACTCCCACGCGCGCTTGACCTACGAGGCTGCGAACCGGCTGTTCGAGGGCGGCGAAACGGACATATCGCCAGAGGTGGGTGAAGCACTCAACCAGATGCGCACGCTTTCCCACATGCTGCGGGGACGGAGGTTCGCCCGGGGGGCCATCGACTTCGAGATCGACGAACCGGAATTCGTGCTGGATGAGACCGGGCAACCCGAGGAAATTTTGCTTCAGCCCCGGGGCGAGGCGGAGCGCATTATTGAAGACTTCATGCTGGCTGCCAACGAGACCGTTGCCGCGCTGGCGAAAAACACAGAGCTGCCCTTCGTATACCGCGTCCACGAGGAACCCGATCCGGAAAAGCTGAAGGCGCTGGAATCGCTGCTGGGCAGCCTGGATCTGTACACCCACATCGGTCCCACGCCTCACCCCGGCGTACTGCAGGGCGTGCTGGAGCAGGTGAAGGATCACCCCGCCCGGGATGTGATTCGCCACAACCTGCTGCGAGCGCTAAAAAAGGCCCGCTATTGCGAGCGGCCCCTGGGCCATTACGCCATGGCCCTGGAGGATTACTGTCACTTCACTTCCCCCATACGGCGCTACCCTGACCTGATCGTACACCGCATGCTGAAGCTGCTGACGGAAGGGCGCATGGAAGAAGCCGCCCGCTGGCAGGGGCGCATGGCGGACATCGCAGCGGACTGCTCACTGCGGGAAGGCGCGGCGGTGAGCGCTGAACGCCAGGCGGACGGCATCATGATGGCGGCCTGGATGGCGCGGCACATTGGAGAGGAATTTGACGGCACTGTATCCTCGGTCACCGGCTGGGGGCTCTATGTATCGCTGCCCAACGGCGCGGAGGGGCTGGTGCACATCTCCCAGCTTGACGATTTCTTTGAGTACGACAGGGATCGGAGCCGCCTCATCGGTACGGCCACCGGCACCATCTTCCGCCTGGGCGACCGGGTACGGGTGCGGGCGGCTCAGGCCAATGTGCCACTTGGAGAGATAAACTTCGACCTGCTGCCGCCGGTGGAGGAGGAGGCGCTCAGCGCATCCGTATGATCCCGTCACACACCACATCGATCTCCGTCTCGTGATATTCGCGCATCGCGCGCCCTATATCCATGGTCATGCACGCCTGCGGATTCGTACGCGGCGTGCATGCTCATTTGTGCCAGGTCGTTGGCGACCGCCTGATAAAGTCCGTCAACCCATGGATGTATTCCGCATTTTCCTCCCAATTCAAGTTGACACAGGCGCGCCCTTGCGGCTATAATCTGTATGAATCATCATAATTATGGAGGCGCACATGGCACTGCCGTTATTGTTGACCTACAACCTGAAGCCCGGCACCGAGGCCGGGATTGCCAGGATCTGCCGGGATTTGGGCATCCGCGTCCGCACCGTCAACCCCGGGGAATACGCCCTGCCCATCGGGGCGCTGGCTGGAATTCCAATCGCAAAGGCACCGACACCCGATGCAATGCCCGGCCACCGCTTCAACGATGAAATGCTGGTAATGTGCCACATGATGTCGAACGAACTGGATGCCTTCCTGAACAGCATGCGCGCGGCGAACGTGCCCAGGATCGCCCTGAAAGCGGTTCTGACGCCTGTAAACGTCGCCTGGAATTCCCTGGATCTGCATCGCGAGCTTGCCCGGGAGCACAGCGAAATGCAGCGCCGCGACCGTTGACGGACGCGGCGCTGTTATTTTTTATCCCAGGGATTTCAGCCTGCGGACCTTGTAGCTTCTCGAGGAGTACCAGCTGACGTTCATCACCATGCAGTGCACGGTGTTGGTACCGGGCTCGATGCCGCCGTTTTCGATGATCATGATCTTGGTCTTTTCGGCGTTGGCATAGTACAGGAACATCACCACGTGGCTGCCGCCTTTGCAGATCAGGTCGCCCGTGCGCATATTCTCATAGCCCTTTATCGTCTTGTAGGCGGAGGAGCTGGCTATCTCCTTCGTGCGGTCGTTGCTGTGGCTGCTGTTGGTGCCCCAGATGGCAGCGTCCACGAAGCAGGAGCAATCGTTGCCGTAGTACTTTCGGCCACTGATTTTCGTTTGATCGAGTATGTAGTAGCCCTTGCCGCTTTCGTAGTAAATACCCTCATCCAGCAGCTTCGGCACGTTGTATTCCCGATTATCGCCAGAGCCGGAGATATAGGGAACGCCGTAGTACACCTGGCCCGGCTTGAAGTCCTTTACGCCGCCCTCGGAGTTTTCCTTCTTCCAATAGAGTTGTTTTTTCAGCGTAGCCCACGGAAAAGCGTAATCGCCAAAGGCATTGTTGATGATGCGCTTGCGCTTGGAAGCGTCGGCGCTGGTGATCTCGCCGCTGTCCTTCATGGCGTCGATCTGGCCGATGGCGCACACCCGGATGGCGTCGATCTTCTCCAGGTTCCTTGAGATACCTGACACCGCGGTGATGCGCTCCGGCATGGTGAGCACCACGCTGTCAGATTCGACGCTGACCTTGAAGCTCAGCACGATGTTGGGATTGCGCTGGGATTTGGCCGTGATCGTGGCGTAACCCGCGCTCACCGCATACAGCATACCCGCGCCATCCACATAGGCGATATTCGCGTTCGAGGATTCCCAGGCAAAGTCCACATAGGCGTCGGAGGGCGTGACCTTCCATTCCAACTGAAGCTGGTCGCCCGCCTTCATCGTGGAGGGAGCGTTGGTCAGCCTGGCGCTCTCGGGATAGAGGGGGTCAACAACGGTCACCGCCAGCGTCGCCTTCAAACCGTTCGACGTGGTGACCGTCACCTTGGTATCGCCGTTGGACAGGGCGGACAGGGTGCCGTCATCGGAAACCGAAGCCACCTCCGGCTTGGAAGAACTGTATGTAAAGGCTGTGGCGGTGCCCTCGGGGGTCACCGGCATCAGCAATACACTATCGCCGACCTTGAGGGTCATGGCGTCCGGATCAAACCACACGCTGTCGGGCGCGGGCAGCACGGACACCGTCATCTGGGCGGTGATGCCTTCGACGCCGGTATCGGCGATGATGGTCGTCTGACCCTCGCTCATGCCGGTGACGACGCCGCTGCCGGAGACGGTGGCGATTCCTTCATCCGCGCTGACATAGCTGACAGAGGCCTGGGCGCCGGGGTTCATCTCGACGTACAGCTGGCGCTGTTGGCCGACCCCGATCGAGGCGTAATCCTCTGTGAATCGTATCCATTCCACGTCACCGTTGCCCACCGTTACGGTCGTCTGGTCCTGCTTGCCATTGGAAGTGGTCACGGTGATTATAGCGGTACCGCTGGAAACGCCGGTGACAAGCCCGGTTTCGGGATCGACCGCAGCGATCTCGGGAGCGCTGGATTCGAAGGACACGCCGGATGCGCTGCCCTTCGGGAAGGTCCAGCTCAACGCGGCGCTTTCGCCTATGCTCAGCGCCAGATTATCCGGGGACAGCTCCACCGACGAGGGCGCCTTGACGACCTTAACCTTCAGGGTACACTTCTTTCCATTGTAGGTCTTCACGGTGATGGTGGCCGTGCCCTTTTTCACGCCGGTAACCGTGCCGTTGGACGATACCTTGGCCACCTTCGCGTTGCTGGAGGAATAGGTATAGGTGCTGGCGGAGGAACCCACGCTGGGTTCCAGCCTGACACTCTGCTTGACGCCGATTTCCAGCTCCGTATAAGGCAGCTGCACCTTCGTGGGCGCGGCCACCACCTGGATGTTACACTGGGCCGTGAGGCCGTTATAGGCTGTCGCCGTCAATACGGTCTTGCCCTTTTTGACGCCCTTGAGGACGCCGGCGGTGCAGGTGGCAATCTTCTTGTTCTTGACCTTGAAGGTAACGTCGCTGTCGCCGCCCTCGGTCAGGTAATCGCGGGCTTTCACCTCCATGCCCACACCCAGCCTGATGTCGCCGATAAAGCTCAGCGCCTCGGGTTCGGCCGTGACGGTTACTTTTACGGTCCCCTTCTTGCCGTTGAAGGTCTTGCCGGTGATGGTCGCCGTGCCCTCGGCTACACCCATGATCGCGCCGGTCGTGCTGTCCACGCTGACGATCTCCGGGTTGCTGCTGGCAAAAGTGACGGTGCCGGCCGTTTTCTTCGGCAGCTTGTAGCTCACCTTGCCACCCTCGCCCACGCCGAGAACCGCCTTGTCCACGCTCAGGGTGATCTTGCCGGGAGCATTGGCGACGGTGACCGGGAGGGTGGCCTTGAGACCGTTGTAGGTCTCAACCTTGATGCGCCCCTTGCCGACCTTCACGCCCTTCAGGGTGCCGTTCTTCTTGACCTTGACGACGCCGGTATTTTCACTTGTGAGGGTATAGGTGCCCGCGTACTCCTCCGCCGGGCTGCCCAAGGCAATGACCAGCCGGTCGTAGGTCTCGCCCTTGCCGAGGGTCAGGCTGTCCATGCCGAAGGAGATTGCCTCAGGGGCCTTTTTGACATAGATAAAGCATTCGCTGTATTTGCCGTTTTCCGCGACTGCCGTGATGCTGGCAAATCCCACGGATACGCCGGTCACCCGGCCGCTCTTGTATACCTTGGCAATGGAGGAATCGCTGCTGACATAGGTGATGCCGTCCGTACTGCCATCGGGCATCTTCGCCTCAAGGTAGAAATAGTCCTCGATGCCCAGCGTTCTCGAATTGGTCACCAGCTGGGGGCCTTCCGGATCGACATAGGGTGTCGAATCGTTGATCGTCTCCACTGCGGGGTCGTCCTGGACCGGCCCGTCCGCAACTCCGGGCTCCGGGATGTCCCCCGCGGGTGCTTCAAGGTCGAGGTCCAGCGCACCTTCAATCAACATGAAGTCGGAATCCTCTTCCTCCATCAGGTCGATCTGCACATCCTCGCCCATCACAATATCTTCGATCTGCATATCTGCCTCATTGCTTATCGGCTCGTCCTCAGTATAGCCGACTCCGGGCAGCATCGTTGCCAGCAGGCATAATACCAACAATAGCGCTGTCTTTTTCATCATCCAG
The DNA here is from genome assembly GCA_900318045.1 of uncultured Eubacteriales bacterium. Taxonomy (GTDB): domain Bacteria; phylum Bacillota; class Clostridia; order Christensenellales; family Aristaeellaceae; genus UBA2862. The sequence goes on along the minus strand of ONJE01000002.1, from coordinate 6,618 downwards.
CTCCTTTCTGTTCGGGTAAGATTCGTTTTTCATGCCATTTCCTCGCCCACCAGCATGCAGAGATAGGCTGCGGCGGCATCGTATCGCGCGTCGTGAGGATGGTCTCCCCCCTCGCCGTACCACTTGTGGCACTTGCCGGCGATGAAATCCTGGGAGAGCCCAAAGTGGTCGGTCAGTTCCGTCAGCTTGGGCGGCTTCATCACATTCGGGTTCTGCTTCAGAGGAATGTGCGCCTCCTGGGTGTAGTGCTTCAGTGTGCAAAATATGGGGTAGTTGGGCAGCTTTATGCCGATGTGGTCGAATTCCCGGCGCAGGTAGCGGATGTCCCCGGCCACGTCATGGCCGATGATCAGCTTACAATCGATGAAATCCCGGTAAATCTCATCGGCGTAATCGATGAAGCCCTTGCCGCCGGACAGTTTTCTCAGCTGATAGACGCTGATGCCATGCACCTGACGGGCATAGCGATTGATGGCCTTCGCGGCGAAGTAGAAGTTCTTGCCCCGGATCCTGCGACCCTCGATCACCAGGTAGGACAGCTGAATGATATGGCTCGGGTGCATGCCGTCCAGTTCAACGTCCAGTGCGATATATTTGTCTGCCTTCTTCTTGAAGAGCCTCTCGAACAGATTCATCACAGTTTACCGACTCCGTATCGCTTTGCTTATGTTTTCAAGGGCCATTTCAACATTTGCCCGGGGCGTCGCCAGGTTCATCCGGAACCAGCCGCGGCCTTCTTCACCGAAAAACAGGCCATCATTCATCGCCACACGGGCTTTGTTCACCAGCAGGCTCAGCACATCCTCGTGGGGAAGGCCAAGCCCTGTAAAGTCCAGCCACATCAGGTAGGTTCCCTCCTGGGGCGCGCAGCCGATCTCCGGCAGGCGCTCGCGCAGGAATTCGACGGTGTAGTCCCGGTTTTCCCTGATGTATTCGACAACGGCGTCCATCCATTCGTCGCCGCAGCGATACGCGGTGGTCTGGGCGATGGAGCCGAATATGTTTGGCGAGATGGCATGCGCCCGGATCAGGGCTTTGGAAATCGCCTCCCTGAGTTCGGGATTCGGCACAATGATGCTGGAATGCCTGAGCCCGGCCAGATTGAAAGACTTTGTGGCCGAAGTCAACATAATACAGTTCCTGTCCGCACCATCCAAGGCCAGAATGCGCGTTTGGCGGTGGCCATCGAAGGTGAAATCCGCATGGATCTCATCGCTTACGATGATTACGTTGTACCGCGCAGCCAGACCGACGAGCCGCTGTAGCTCCTCCCGGGTCCACACGCGACCCACCGGGTTGTGGGGACTGCACAGTATCATCATGCGCACGCCTCGGGCAAACTTCTTCTCCAGATCGTCAAAATACATCTGCCAACCGGATTCTCCCCGAATCAGCGGGCTTGTAATCAGCTTTCTGTCATAGAGCTCTGCCGCACGAAAGAAGGGGCCGTAAACCGGTGTCTGGATCAATACCGCATCCTCCGGGCCGGTCAGGGAAGATACGCAGAAGAAGATGCTGTCCACCACGCCGGGGCTGTACAGAATCCAGTCGATTTCAACCTTCAACCCGTGGCGACGCCAGAGCCAGCCCATCTCCGCTTCGCGCTCCTCGGCGCTGTTGTCGGTATAGCCGTATATGGCGTGGCCGGCGCGCTCGACAAGGGCGTCCCGCACCTGGGGCACGGTCCTGAAATCCATGTCCGCCACCCACATGGCCAGCAGGTCATCCCGGCCAAAGTAGTGGCCGAGCATATCCCACTTTTCGCAGTTGGTACCACGTCTGTCCACGGATAGGTCCAAATAGGACCGCATCTCCTGTCGCATACCGTGCGTCCCCCATCGTCCCATAAAATATTACAGATTTATTATACACACTATCCAATGAATATTCAAGGTTGTATATGATAAATAATGAAATCAATGGCAAGCCAAATTTTGGAAATGTTTCAAGCAGTTAATATTCAGTTGATATTGATGCATTAATATGCCTATACAGGGCAGGTCGCACTTCCGACTATGTTGATCTCCCTCATATTTCTCCCCCCTCATGAAATCGGAAACGGCGATACGCTCCCCCATCGCGCATCGTCGGGAAGTGCGGCCTGCTTCTTTTTTATGGGGATTGACAGCAGGGGCGGCGATGCGCCGCCCCTGCGTTATTTACCTGTGGTCATGACACTTTGTGCAACCGCATATTGAGGATCAAGGCGATGTTCATGCACACCAGCAACAGCGTGGTCCAAAGTCCGTGCATCAGGCCGGTGTCGCCCCCGGTCATCAACGCCTCAGAGACACCATAAAACCGGTAAACCGCTGCATCGCCACCGCCGAAGCCCAGCAGAAACACGTTCGTCATGCTCCAGCCCCAACGAAACCCGACCGAAGTCCAAAAACCATATCGGGCATAGAGCGCGCATACCACCCCACCCAGCAGCAGGGTATTGACTGCTCCGATGACGCTCCCACCGAAGCCACTGCCCAGCAGAAATACAGCGCATACCGCTACAGTGGCCCAAAGCCTGTTCCAGCGCACCTGAAGCCCGTCAAAGATCACCCGCTTGGTGAACGCCTCCTCCGCAAAGGTGGAAATCAGGCTGACGATAGCCATAACGGGCAACGTCCATGAAAACCTCGGCGCGGTCAGCGGCCACTCCCATCTCATGCTGTCGGGAAAGAGGCACAGCGCCGCTACGATCAGTGGCCCGAGAATACCGACCACGGTCCCTTTCCATAGTCCACCGGAGGGCGGTTCAAGCAGCGCGCCCTCCAGTCTCCACAATCTACGCAGCCAACCGGCCAGCAGCAGCGTCAATGCGGCAAAGGCCAGGGTAGCGATGCTGCCGTGCCATACGTAGATGAATCTGCTCCAGGCTGGCGCTCGGTGGACGTTGGTCGCATACACCCCCCACGTTTCAAACAGCGCTGTAAAGGCGCGGATGAGGCCATAGCGGGTCGCCAGCGTCACCAGTGTATAGCCAAACAGGCTGACCGTCAGCAGCCAGCCCGTTCTAATGCCGCCATCTCCGGCGGTCCAAATATGCTTGTTTCGATTTGGCGCGGGAATCATCGGCTCCCGCGCCTCTCGTTTGCTTCTGCTCATGAATGGCCGCCCGTCATTCCACAACCGCCTGAATCAGCGGCTTGAGCTCGGGCTTTTCGTCCCCGATGACGATGGACTTCTTCAGCAGGTTGTATGCGCCTACTTTGTCGGACTTCTCGCCCACATGCAGGGTTGCCAAAGTGTCGCCCTTCTTCACGGCGTCGCCCAGGCGGACGTTCATCACGATGCCCACAGACAGGTCCAGGACGTCCGTCTTGCGCTCGCGGCCCGCACCCAGCAGTTTGGCGGCGTTGCCGATGTCGCTGGTATGCATCTTCGTCACATATCCGCCCTTATCCGCCTTCAACTCCACCTTGTAGGGAGCCTTGGGCAGCAAGCCGGTGTCCTCCACGACCCTGCGGTCGCCGCCCTGGGCTTCGATCATGTCCCCGAAGAGCTTCAGGCCCTCGCCGCTGGCGATCTTCGCCTCCAGCATGGCGATACCGGCATCCACATCGGGGGTGGCCCCGGCGTTGCGCAATATGTGGGCGCCCAAAGTCAACGCCACTGTTTTCAGTTCGCCCTCAGTGCGCCCGGCCAGCACATCGATGGCCTCCTCCACCTCCAGGGCGTTGCCGATGTAGTTGCCCAAAGGCTGGTCCATGTCGGTGATCAGCGCCGAGAAGCGCTTGCCGCTCAGGTCGCCGATACGCACCATCATCTCCGCCAGCTGCCGGGATTTTTCCGGGGTGTCCATGAGCGCGCCGCTGCCGGACTTGACATCCAGCACCACCACGTCGCAGCCCGCCGCCAGCTTCTTGGACAGGATCGACGACACGATCAGAGGCAGGCAATCCACCGTTGCGGTCACGTCACGCAGTGCGTAGAGCACCTTGTCCGCCGGGGCCAGCTCGGCGGTCTGGCCGATGATCGCGCAGCCGATGTCTTTCACCTGCTGCTTGAAATCCGCGATGTCCTTGGCAATGCTCATGCCGGGAATGGATTCCAGCTTGTCCAGCGTGCCGCCGGTAAAGCCCAGGCCCCGACCGGACATCTTGGCCATCTTCACCCCGCAGGCGGCCACCAGGGGCACCAGGATCAGCGAAGTGGTGTCGCCCACGCCACCGGTGGAGTGCTTGTCGGCCTTGACGCCGGGAATGTCGGACAGGTCCAGCGTGTCGCCGGATTTCGCCATGGCCAGCGTCAGGGCCAGGGTCTCACGGTCAGTCATGCCATTGATGCAGATGGCCATCAGCAGCGCCGAGGCCTGGTAGTCGGCAAAGCTGCCGTCCACGATGCCATCCACGAAGGCGCGGATCTCAACCTCGTTGAGTTCCTCGCCAAACCGCTTTTTGCGGATGATATCACAGGGATTCATACTCATAATTCAAAGCCTGACGCCATTGCGCCAGTTTCCTTTCATAGGATATTGTGTAGGCTGGGCTGGTGGAAGGCACCCTACGGCAATCCCGCCCTTCGGTGAAGGGCCTGCCCCACTTCATGAACAACCGCTCGGCCGTGCCGCCGTTGAAACGTATCTGCCGGATACCGGAGCAGCGCAGGAACAGGCCTCGAAAGTCGTTGGGCGTGGGCTGGCGAATGGCGCTGTCCAGCGAACCCTGGCGCTCACAGCTCTGAAGCACATCCCACAGGGCGATGTCATGCCGCGTCAGCAGCGCGACCTTTCCGGGGATGTCCACTGGGAGGGGCTCACCGTATACATCGGCCAGTATGTGCCAGAATGCGTTGCGGGGATGGGCGTAATAGAAGCCCTGGTTCAGCGATTCCACGCTGGGCATGCTGCCCAGGATCAGCACCCGCGCCCCGGGCGGCGCCACCGGTGGGAATGCCGTGATGCGCTCCGCCATGTCAGGGCAGGTCGGCAAAAACCTGGCCGATGCGCTCGTGTATGACCAGGTTGGCCCGGCGGTCCTGGGGCGTGCTGGACAGGTTGACCAGCACAAGCTTGTTGCCCCGGTACAGATCCACAAGGCCCGCGGCCGGATAGACGTTCAGCGACGTGCCGCCGATGATCATCATATCCGCCTGCTCTATGGCCGCGCAGGCGCCGTTCACCACGCCGTTGTCCAAAGATTCCTCGTAGAGCACCACGTCCGGCTTGATGGTGCCGCCGCACTCGCACTTGGGTACCCCGGTGGTGTGCATGATGTGGTCCAGGTCGTAGAATTTGCCGCAGCGCATGCAATAGTTGCGCAGCACCGAACCGTGCAATTCGTATACTTTCTTCGAACCCGCCTTTTGGTGCAGGCCGTCAATGTTCTGGGTGACCACACCGGTCAGCTTGCCTTCGTCCTCCCATTGAGCCAGCTTGATGTGGGCCGCGTTGGGCTGGGCGTCGGGAAAGAGCATCTTGTTTCGGTAAAATCTGAAGAATTCTTCCGGTTTGCGCATGAAGAAGGTGTGGCTGAGTATCGTCTCGGGCGGATAGTCATACTGTTGGTTATAGAGTCCGTCCACGCTCCTGAAATCCGGTATGCCGCTCTCGGTGGACACGCCCGCGCCACCGAAGAAAACGATGCGTTTGCTTTCCCTGATCCAGCTTGCCAGCGTCTCGTTCATTCCTGAGCCCTCCCCGTCAATAACATCCGATGTTATTTTACCATTAAACAGCGCGAATGTCAATTTGTAAAAATCGTTGACAATCCCTCTGTGATGGGGTAGAATATGCCCAGCAAAAACATTGTTTTTTGTGTATTATTGGCAAAAAGGAGGTTTGGGATATGGCATTGGGCAATACCAAGGTCATCCTCGAAAAGAGCGCGTATATTCAAGAAGGCGAAACCGAGATTTCCGAGCGCGCCTTCAACCTGATCATCGGCGGCATGCTGCTGTGGGGCTTCCTCCTGAACTACCTGACAGTGACGCTGTTCGCCGAGCAGGCCATTCATTTGGTCATGGGCATGAATCCCATACTGTTCATCGCCATCTACTTTGCGCTGGTGATTGCCGGCAACGTGATGGTGACCCAGGGCGGGGCCGGGCTCAGCTTCATCGGCTATACGCTGATCGCCGCGCCCATCGGCATCGTGCTGTGCGTGACGCTCCAGGGTATCCCCGTAAACACCGTCAAGAGCGCCGTGCTGGTGACGTCCATCGTATCGCTGTCCTTCATGATCGTAGGCACGCTGTTTCCCGGCTTCTTCCTGAAGATGGGCCGGGTGCTGATTTTCGCGCTGTTCTTCATGGTCGTTGGCAGCGGCATCAGCATGCTGCTGTTTGGACGCCGCTCCGGGATGCTGTATGAGTGGCTCGGCACGGCCATCTTCTCGCTGTTCATCGGCTATGACTGGTCCCGGGCCAACACCTGCGCCCGCACGGTAAACAACGCCATCGACCTGTCTGCGTCGCTGTACCTGGACATCGTCAACCTGTTCCTGCGCATCCTGCAAATTATGAGCAAGAACAGGAAGTAACAAACCTTCGCGAAATCACTTGCACATCGTGCTGGCCTGAATCCCCCGATACCCTATAAGGAAATACTGCATGATTAAGGTGGTCGATCGGTGTGTGGATTTTGTCTGGAAGCTTCGCTGCAGATCCGTCAGGCGCGCATGCAAA
>ONJE01000298.1 GCA_900318045.1 uncultured Eubacteriales bacterium | reverse complement strand
GTGATGATCGGCAAGGCCAGCGGCCTGGCGGGCATCGCCTACTGGATCAACGAGAACTACCAGCTGACCGGCGGCGAGACCGTGGACAAGAAGGATCCGCTGGTGGTGGCGCTGAAGCAGTGGATCGACGCGGAGTACGAGGACGGCCGCCAGACCACGCTGTCCACCGCCGAGCTGGAGACAAAGATCGAGGAACTGTCCGCGGGCCGGTTCCACAGGCTGTAAGGAGGGGGAAAGCATGAGAGATTACAAGACCGTATCGCTGTCCGACCAGGTTTTCGAGCGACTGGAGGACGACATTCTCAGCGGCAAGTATGAGCGTGGAGAGATCATCACCGAATTGCAGCTTTGCGCTGAGCTGGGCGTCAGCCGCACCCCCGTGCGCGAGGCGCTGCGCCGCCTGTTCCAGGAGCACCTGGTGGAGGATACCCCCAAGGGCACGATGGTGCTGGGCATCACGCCGAAGGACTATCGGGACATGACGGAGATTCGCCTGCGCATTGAGGAAATGGCCGTGCGCGGCTTCGTGGAGAACGCCGACGCCGACAACCTGAAAGCGCTGAACGAAGCCGTGGATTTCCAGGAATTTTACCTCTCCCGGGAAAATGTGGATCAACTCAAGGCCCTTGACGGACGCTTCCATGAAGTCATCTACGACGGCTGCGGCAGCATCGTACTGAGGGACACCCTCTCGCCGCTGCATAAGAAGACGCAGCAGTACCGCCGCAACGCCCTGCGCACGCCGGATCGGGCGGCCCATTCGGTGCGGGAGCACAAGGCGATATTGGAGGCCATTCGCGCCGGCAACGCCGACCTGGCCGCCGAGAGGATGGAGCAGCACATACTCAACGCCATGGATCGGGCGCTTTCAAAGGAGGACGCATGACATGGGCATGACCATCGCACAGAAGATCATCAGGGACCACCTCGTCTCCGGGGACATGACCCCCGGCAGCGAGATCGCCCTGCGCATCGACCAGACCCTGACCCAGGACGCCACCGGCACCATGGCCTATTTGGAATTTGAGACCATGGGCATCGAGCGGGTGCGCACCGAGCTGTCCGTGGCCTACATCGACCACAACACGCTGCAATGCGGCTTTGAGAACGCCGACGACCACCGCTACATCCAGACGGTGGCGAAGAAGCACGGCATCCGCTTTTCCCGTCCCGGCAACGGCATCTGCCACCAGGTACACCTGGAGCGCTTCGGCGTGCCGGGCAAGACGCTGATCGGCTCCGACAGCCATACGCCCACCGGCGGCGGCATCGGCATGCTGGCCTTCGGCGCGGGCGGCATGGACGTGGCCGTGGCCATGGGCGGCGGCGCGTACTACATCGCCATGCCGAAGATGTTCAAGGTGAACCTGACCGGCAGGCTGCGCCCCTTCGTGACCGCGAAGGACGTGAGCCTGGAGATACTGCGCATCCTCAGTGTCAAGGGCGGCGTGGGTGCCATCATCGAGTGGGGCGGCGAGGGCGTCAAGACCCTGTCCGTGCCCGAACGGGCCACCATCACCAACATGGGCACCGAGCTGGGCGCGACCACCTCGATCTTCCCCTCCGACGAGATCACGCGGGCCTTCCTGAAGGCTGAGGGCCGTGAGGAAGCATGGCGGGAGCTGTCCAGCGATCCCGACGCGGTATATGACAGGGTCATCGACATCGACCTTTCCTCCCTGGAGCCGCTGATCGCCTGTCCCCACAGCCCGGACAACGTGGTGAAGGTGTCCAGCCTGAAGGGCACGAAGGTGGACCAGGTCTGCATCGGTTCCTGCACCAACTCCAGCCTGATGGACATGCTGAAAGTTGCGGCGCTGTTGAAGGGCAAGACCATCTGTCCCTCGGTGAGCCTGTCGATTTCTCCCGGCAGCCGCCAGGTGCTTTCGATGCTGGCGGAAAAGGGCGCGCTGACCGACATCCTCTCAAGCGGCGCCCGGGTGCTGGAATGTGCCTGCGGCCCCTGCATCGGCATGGGCTTCAGCCCCAACAGTGCCGGCGTTTCCCTGCGCACCTTCAACCGCAACTTCCTGGGCCGCAGCGGCACCGCCGACGCGGGCGTCTACCTGGTGTCCCCGGAGACCGCCGTGGCCGCCGCGCTGACCGGCGAGATCACCGACCCGCGGCTGCTGGGCGAAATGCCCGCCATCGATATGCCTGCGAACTTCCGGCTGGACGACACCGGCGTGCTGATGCCGGCGACGCCCGAGGAAGCGAAGGACGTGGAGGTCGTGCGCGGCCCCAACATCAAGCCCTTCCCGGAGTGCAGGCCGGTGGGGGATGCCATCGAGGCGCAGCTTACGCTGAAGGTGGGGGACAACATCACCACCGACCACATCATGCCCGCCGGGGCGAAGATACTGCCATACCGCAGTAACATACCGCATCTGTCGCAATACTGCTTCGGCGTCTGTGACGCCACGTTCCCCGAACGGGCGAAGGCGGCGGGGGAGAGCATCGTCGTGGGCGGCGACAACTACGGACAGGGCTCGTCCCGGGAGCACGCCGCGCTGGTGCCGCTGTACCTGGGCGTGCGCGCCGTGATCACCAAGAGCTTCGCCCGCATCCACGTGGCAAACCTGATCAACGCCGGGATCCTGCCGCTGACCTTCAAAAACCCCTCGGACTATGACGCCGTCAGCCAGGGCGACAAACTGGCCCTGCGCGACATCCACGCTGGCATGGACGTGGGCTGCATCCGGTTGGAAGATGTGACCACCGGAAAGACCTTCGACCTCGCCTGCGACTTCACCGAAAGGCAGAAGGACATGCTGAAGGCCGGGGGATTGCTGGCGTACACGGCGAAACACTGATTTGGCAATTTGAGGGGGGACAGGTCCCCCCTCAATACACCCCCCTCAGATTTGCCTGAAATCGCAAGCGATTTCCGGTCGGGCGGCGCTACGCTGCACCTCAAATCTTCGATTTGAGCTGTCAGCGGTTTTCCGCAAGGCGGAAAACTTGGAAACCCAAAGGGTTTCCAACCTTAAATCTGCAAGGAAGCCTTTTTCGTTCTGGTCGACAGGCTCCCTGCCACGAAAAAGCCCCCGTTTTCGCCGCACATGTCGCCGAAAACGATTGAAGATCGGGGCGCTCCGCCCCCGATACCCCCGGCAAGTTAGCGTTGCTAAAGATCGCGTCAGCCGCCATTCCTGTTCCCTGTTCCCTGTTCCCTGTTCCCTGTTCCCTGTTCCCTGTTCCCTCGTCTCCCCGACAAATCAGTATCAGTCAAACCAAAAGGAGGACACCATCATGAGGAAGATGTTCACATTGCTGATCTGTGCTGTGTTGTTTCTTGGCGCAGTCAATGCCCTGGCTGAATCCGTTGATCTGCCCATCGCCACCATAGAGATGGAGAATGGCGACGTGATGAAGCTGGAGCTTTACCCCGACATCGCCCCCAACACGGTGGCGAACTTCATCGAGCTGGCCAACGCCGGCTTCTACGACGGCCTGATCTTTCACCGGGTCATTCCCGGGTTCATGATCCAGGGCGGCGACCCTACGGGCACCGGCATGGGTGGCCCGGGCTATGCCATCAAGGGTGAGTTCGCGGCCAATGGTTTTGAGAACAAACTGTCCCACGAGCGCGGCGTGATCTCCATGGCGCGGGCAAATGATCCGAATTCCGCACGCAGTCAGTTCTTCATCATGCATGCCGACTATCCCGCTTTGGACGGCAATTACGCCGCCTTTGGCCGCGTGATCGAGGGCATAGAGGCCGTGGACCACGTGGCGGAGGTCAAGACCGGCAAGAACGACCGCCCCGTGGAGGACCAGGTGATCAAATCCATCCGCGTGGAGACCAATGGCGTGGAATATAAAGCCGAAAAGATTCAGTAATGCAGGAGGAAATAACCATGAGCAATCCCATTGTCACCATCGAAATGGAAAACGGCGGCGTCATCAAGGCGGAGCTGTACCCGGAGATCGCGCCCAACACCGTGGCGAACTTCGTGAACCTTGTCCAGTCAGGCTTTTACAACGGGCTGATCTTTCACCGGGTCATTCCCGGCTTCATGATCCAGGGCGGCGACCCCCAGGGCACCGGTATGGGTGGCCCCGGCTATACCATCAAGGGCGAGTTCGCCCGCAACGGCTTCAGGCAGAACAACCTGAAGCACAGCCGTGGCGTGCTGTCCATGGCACGAAGCATGATGCCCAACTCCGCGGGCAGCCAATTCTTCATCATGCATGCCGACGCGCCTCACCTGGACGGCGACTACGCCGCCTTCGGCAGGGTGACCGAGGGCATGGACGTGGTGGACGCCATCGCGGGCACCCCCACCGGCTACCAGGATCGCCCGGTGCAGGAGCAGCGCATTAAGAAGGCCACCGTGGACACCTTCGGCGAGACCTACAAGCTGGAGAAGTACGGCCGGTAAAAATGTGTTACTGGAGCAATTGACATGTCCAAGAAGCTGATCGTCGCCGAGAAGCCCTCCGTGGCCCGGGACATCGCCCGTGTGCTGGGCGTAAAGGGCCAGGGCCAGGGCTGCCTGGTGGGCGAGGAGTACGTCGTCACCTGGGCCATCGGCCACCTGGTTTCCCTTTGCGAGCCCGGGGAAACCGATGCGCGCTGGGTGAAGTGGCGCATGGCCGATTTGCCGATGCTGCCGGAGCGGATACCGCTGAAGGTGTTGCCGAATACCAAGGCCCAGTTTGGCGTGGTCAAGGGATGGATGCTGAACAAGGAAATCTCCAGCCTGATCTGTGCCACCGACAGCGCTCGGGAGGGCGAGCTGATCTTCCGCTACATCTACCAGATGGCCGGCTGCAAGAAGCCGGTGGAGCGGCTTTGGATCTCGTCGATGACCGACGCGGCTATCCGACAGGGCTTTGATGAATTGAGGCACTCCGCGTACTACGATTCCCTGTATGAAAGCGCCCGCTGCCGCAGCGAGGCCGACTGGCTGGTAGGCATGAATGCCTCGCGGGCGTTCTCACTGGCATACGACGCCCACCTGTCCGTGGGCCGGGTGCAGACGCCCACGCTGAACCTGATCGTGAAGCGCGACCTGGAGATCGAGCACTTTGTGCCCGAGGACTACTGGGAGATTCGCGCCGACTTCGGCGATTACGAGGGCATATGGGTCGATCCGAAGACGAAGAAGACCCGCTGCATGGACCGGGAGCAGGCTGAGGCCATCCGCCAGGCGGTGACCGGGCAGGTCGGCACGGTGACCGAGAGCAAGCTGACCCACAAGCGGGTGCCGCCGCCCCAGCTGTACGACCTGACCAGCCTGCAGCAGGAGGCCAACAAGAAGCTGGGCTATTCCGCGGACAGGACGCTGAAGCTGGCCCAGTCGCTGTACGAGACCCACAAGCTGATCACCTATCCCCGAACCGACAGCCGCTACCTGCCTGACGACATGAAGCCCAAGATCGCTGCCACGCTAAAGAAGCTGCCCCCGGCCTACGCGGGCTTCGTGGAATCGCCGGAGCTGAACTGGAAGCTGAAGGATAAGCGCTTCTATGACAATTCGAAGATCAGTGACCACCACGCCATCGTGCCCACGGAAAAGACGGCCAATTCCCACAACCTGACCCGGGACGAGGCGTTGCTTTTCGACATGATCGCCCGGCGGCTGATCGCGGTCCACTACCCCCACTACGAATATGAAGCGGCGCGGGTGGTCACGAAGGTGGGGGCGCACGCTTTCAAGTCCAACGGCGCGATGCCCCTGAAGGAGGGCTGGCGGGCACTGTATAAGGGCGAGAAGAGCGAAGACAGGGAGCCGCCGCTTCCCAAGCTGGCGGTGGGGGACACCCGCACGGTGCAGAAGGCCACCGTCAGGACCTGCCAGACTGAGCCGCCACCGTACCATACCGACGCTTCCCTGCTGCACCTGATGGAGAATGCGGGCCGGGATATCGAGGACGAGACCCTCCGGGAGCAGATGAAATCCTCGGGCCTGGGCACCCCTGCCACCCGGGCGGCCACCATTGAACGCCTGATCGATGTGGGCTACGCCCGTCGCAAGGGCAAGACCATCCTGTCCACCGAGAAGGGGCGGCAGTTGATCTCGGTGGTGCCGGAGCAGATCGCCTCCGCCGTGACCACCGGCAAGTGGGAGAAGTTCTTGAGCGACATGGCCGGCCAGAAGGACGAGGCCGCCCGCAGCGCGAAATCCGATCGCTTTATGAACGGCATTAAGCGCTTCTCGGTGTTCCTGGTGGAGGCCGCCCAGAACGGCCCCCAGGTGCAGTTCGAGAAGGACACGCCGAAGGTCCGGAAGGGCCAAAAGCGCCCGACAACGAGGCGAACAGCGCCAAAGCGGGCAAAGGGGAAGGAAGGGTAGATTCTGATTTGTCGGGGAGACGAGGGAACAGGGAACAGGGAACAGGGAACAGGAAAAGCCGCGCGCGAAACGATACAACCAGGACAAAGGAAACGTTTCCGCGATAAAATGAGACGCGAAATCCCTGA
>ONJE01000466.1 GCA_900318045.1 uncultured Eubacteriales bacterium | reverse complement strand
GCATATTGCCGCCGCCCATCATGCCGGGAAATCCGCCTCTTGCCATAGTCAATTACCATCCTTTCGTCGAAGCGCCGCCGGACGCATATCCCGGCGCGTTCACAAATTATCACATTGTAATTATAACATAAAGCGCCGCTGCGCGCAAGGCGGGCGGCGCAATCTCCTTGAAAGCGCAACAATCCCATGCTATAATGATGATGGATACATGCACAATATCATTCCCGTAAGGAGACCCTATATGGACAACACACGCAACAGCGCCGGTTGGGACACGGTCATACGCCCCCGCAAGGGCTGGTTTGACATCGACATCAAGGGCCTGGTGCGCTACCGCGACCTGATCTGGCTGATGGTGAAGCGCAACTTCACCGTGCTGTACAAGCAGACCATCCTCGGCCCCGCATGGGTCATCATACAGCCCCTTCTGACCACGCTGGTGTTCACGGTGGTGTTCGGCAACCTGGCCGGGCTGCCCACCGACGGCGTGCCCAAGTTCCTGTTCTACATGGCGGGCAACATCATGTGGCATTTCTTCGCCCAGTGCCTGACCACCACGTCGGAAACCTTCGTCAAGAACAGCAAGCTGTTCGGCAAGGTCTACTTTCCCCGGCTGGTGATGCCCTTCGCCACGGTGCTGACGGAGATGATCAACTTCATGGTGCAGTTCGTGCTGTTCATCGTGTTCGTGATCATCTACGCCCAAAAGCCCGACAGCGGCGTACACCCCAATATGCAGCTGATACTGTTGACGCCGCTGATGCTGTTGCAGCTGGGCATACTGGGCCTGGGCTTCGGCATCATCATATCGGCGCTGACCACGAAATACCGCGACCTGGCCATGCTGGTCAGCTTCGGCGTACACCTGTGGATGTACGCCACACCGGTGACCTACTCGACCTCGATGATCGCCGAGAAATACCCGAACCTGCTGGGCTGGTACATGCTCAACCCCATCACCCCCATCATCGAGCTGTTCCGCGCCGCCTACCTGGGCGTGCCCCGCTATTCCTACGGCTACAACCTGCTGTCGGTGATCGTGACGGTGGTGGTATTCCTGCTGGGCGTGATACTGTTCTCCCGCACGGAAAAGACGTTTATGGACACGGTGTAACGGTTTAGGGACTGTGAATAAATTATTCGTACAGAATGCGCCGAATGAATTCGGAGGGAGGCGTGCCGGGGCACGTTGACCGACGACAACGCCGCAATGGCGAATTGAGGCAAGCATAATGTATGGATAATTTCTGCACAGGCCCTTACCCACCCGCGGCCAATGCGGCGGCGCCCGCGCCGCCACCCTTCCACATCAGCCACAGCACAAGAAAGGAATCCTGATATGTCAGAACGCGTTCTCGAAGTGGACGGCGTCTCCAAGGAATACCGCCTGGGCATGATCGGCGGCGGCACGCTGCACGGCGACCTGACCAGCTGGTTCGCCCGCGTGCGCGGCAAGGAGGACCCCAACGTCAAGATCGGCAAGGAGCACCTGGCCCACAACCAGAAATTCTGGGCGCTGAAGGACGTCACCTTTGGCGTGAACCGGGGCGACGCCGTGGCGATGCTGGGCCGCAACGGCGCGGGCAAGTCCACCATGCTGAAGCTGATCAGCCGCATCACCGCGCCCACCGAGGGTGAGATCCGCATCCGCGGGCGGGTGGCCAGTTTGCTTGAGATCGGCACCGGCTTCCACCCCGAGCTCAGCGGCCGCGACAACATCTACCTCAACGGCGCGATACTGGGCATGAACCGGGCCGAAACCACCGGCAAATTGAAGGAAATCGTGGAGTTTTCCGAGATCGAGCAGTTCATCGACACGCCGGTGAAGCGCTATTCCAGCGGCATGTACGTGAAGCTGGCCTTCGCCGTGGCGGCCCACCTGGACCCGGACGTGATGATCTGCGACGAGGTGCTGGCCGTGGGCGACCTGGCCTTCCAGCAGAAGTGCCTGGCCAAGATGGCCGACATCGCCCGCAAGGGCAACACGGTGCTCTACGTCAGCCACAACATGCGCACCGTCTCCCAGCTGTGCAACCGTGGGCTATACCTGGAAAACGGGCGGCTGACCTACGACGGCACGGTGGAGCGGGCCATGGAGCTCTACGGCGGCAGCAGCGCCCGCAGCGTCTCCCGCAACCTGGACGAGGTGGCCCGCGCCCGCAACCGGGGCGAAACCATGCGGATGCTGGCCATCGACTTCGAGGACACCCAGTCGCTGGAATACGAGATGGATTCCACCATGGTCTTCACGCTGAAGTGCGTGGCCCACATCGCCGAACCCCGGCTGCGCATCCGGCTGATATTGCAGAACAGCACCGCCACCCCCGTCGCCATGACCCAGACCGACCCCTTCGAGGTGTCCGCCGGCGAGACCTTCACCCGCCGCATCCGCTTCCCGCTGGACAGCGTCGCCCCGGGGGAATACGTGCTTAAGATCTCACTGATCGCCAACAAGCCCGGCGGCATCTCCACCTACTACGACACCATCGTCGATGTCAGCCGCTTCGTGATCGTGGACGACCCCGCCGTCAACGCCGGCTTCGTCTGGCGCGAAAGCCTGTGGCTTCGTCTGGCGCGAAAGCCTGTGGGGCGAGATCCGGCTGAAGCCGCTGGAGATGGGATAGCGGGAGGAAAAATGACGCCGGGCAATAAAAAGATTCATCACGGAGTAGGCTGTCGCATGCTTTCAAGGAATTCTGAGGCATATTGGAAACCATCCAGAATAAACACCTGAGATTTGTCATTCTTGACTCCATCACTGTGGATTTCCGCAATGGAGACATGGATCTCATGAGCACAGCATTCCTTCAAAAGGCAAGCAGATAGGCTACAAGCCCGCGACAAAAGACGATATTCCGCGATTTCTATAAACACTTTCCTGCATATCAGGCAGAGCATATGAACGTCAGCGAGTATGCCCGCATATGTTTTGGTGAACGACATAAGATTCTTCGCTTTGCTCAGAATGACACGTCGCGGAGGCCTTATCCTGTCGGTATGATCCTGAGCGGAGGCGGAGACGAAGTCGAAGAATCTTTTGACGCCTGCTATAGGAACCTCCACGAAATAAATGACATATCCTGCCTGTCCGAATTCGCCCCTGGGGCGTTGTCGTCGGTCAGCATACCCCGCTAAGGCAAGGAAAAGGAACACAGAAATGCAGGCAAATCCATCCGATACTGCATCTCCCCGCATTTAGAAACACACTCTAACTCCAAAAATCAATATAGTTTCGCACATACATGCCAAAAAATGGCACATAAAGATTGATATAGTTCTAATTTGGGTGTATAATTGGATATATAAGCAGC
>ONJE01000359.1 GCA_900318045.1 uncultured Eubacteriales bacterium | reverse complement strand
GCATAGTAATGGAGAAAACTTTGGATTCAAGGGAGCATTATCGGTTAATTCCGATTAAACATGCATTTCTGTCGCAATCAAAACTTAAAGGTATGCGATTTGTCAAAGCGATGTGCCAATGTAAATAAACTGCGTCAAATCTGGGATCAGACAAAACACCCGCTCATTGTCAGCCTCTTCAGGGCGCCAAAAAACGAACGCGTCGCCGGACGCCCGTATTTCAGCCATCTTCGTTCTGCAAAAACCTTGACTGCCCGCCAGGCAGCCTGCGTCTTTACAAGCCAAATCTGTCTGAAATCCATCTCGTCGGGCGACGCATTCGTTTTCAGAGTTGCCCTGTATTGGGTGAATGAAGCGTATACTCAGGCAATCTCCCGTTCACCCATTTACAACAGATGCGCACAGAGCTTGTCGAAGGAGAGCCAGGCGCTGTCGCCTACGTTGAACACCTTCTTGCTGATGGGGCAATTGTCGGTGATCTTCACCAGCGTGTCCCCCACCCGCACATGGTAGTTCTGGTAGGAGCCCATGAAGCAGCTCAGCTCCACCCTGCAGGGCAGCAGTCCGGTATCACCGATGACGATGGCCTCGGGGCGCAGCACGATCTCTGCCTCGTCCCAGACCTTCACGTCCTTGTTGGTCTCCACGGTCACATCCACGCCATCGATTCTCACATCGGCCTCGCCGTCACGCACGGCGGAGACAGAACCCTTCAGGAAGTTGCACTCGCCGATGAAGTCGGCCACGAACTCGCTGTTGGGGTGGTAGTAGATCTCCGTCGGCGACCCCATTTGGGCTATGACGCCCTTCTTCATCAGTATGATGTTGTCGGAGATGGCCATGGCCTCGGACTGGTCATGGGTAACGTAGATGGCAGTGATGCCCAGCTGCTGCTGGATGCGGCGAATCTCGGTGCGCATCTGCACGCGCAGCTTGGCGTCCAGGTTGGACAGGGGTTCGTCGAACAGCAGCACCCCCGGCTCCACCACCAGCGCGCGAGCCAGGGCCACGCGCTGCTGCTGGCCTCCGGAGAGCTGGTTGGTCATGCGCTGCTCCATGCCAGAGAGCTCCACCAGCTTCAGTATGTTCGTCACGCGATGCTCGATCTCCGCCTTGGACATCTTGCGCAGGCGCAGACCGTAGGCAACGTTGTCGAACACATTGTAGTGGGGAAACAGCGCGTAGCTCTGGAACACCATGGCCGTATCCCGCTTGTTGGGGGTCAGGGCGTTGATGGGGTCGCCACCCAGGTAGATTTCGCCCTCGTCCGGCGATTCAAAACCCGCGATCATGCGCAGGGTGGTGGTCTTGCCACAGCCGGAGGGACCCAGCAGCGTGACAAAGGTGCCGGGCTTGATGGTCAGGTCCACGTCGTGCACGGCGTAGAATTCCTTGCCGGTCTTGGGGTCGTTGTAAATCTTGGATATGTGGTCCAGCCGGACGCCCTTGGGCTGTTTTGCAAGCATATCGGCCATGATCACTCAGCCTCCTTTGTTATTCGACTCGTGCCGAAGCGCTTGATGAACAAGTTCATCAGCAGCACCGCACCATAGGTGATCAGTATCAGTATGGTGGCAAAGGCGCAGGCGATGCTGTAGGCGCCCTTTTCAGCGAATTCGTTGATCTGCACGGTGATCAGCAGGTAGCTGGGCGTCACCAGCAGTATGATGGCGGAAATGGCCGTGATGGAGCGTACAAACGCGGTCACCAGGCCGGAGAGGAAGGAATCCTTGATCAGTGGTAGCGTGACGGAGGTGAATACCTTCAGGCTGTCCGCGCCCATGTCATAAGCCGATTCCTCGATGGATTTGTCAATCTGCCGCAGTGCGGAGATGCCCGAGCGGGTGCCGGTGGGCAGCGAGCGCACCACGAACACAATGATCAGTATCAACCCCGTACCGTAGATGCCGCTGAGGATGCCGGTGTGGAACAGGCCGTTGGCAAAGCCGCGGATATAGCCCACGCCCAGAACCGTGCCGGGTACAGCCATGGCCAGTATCGAAACCGCCTCGATAAAGCCCTTCGACCTGAACTTGCGCTTGACCACCAGGTAGGAGATGATCATCGAAAGCAGCGCCGTGATGGGAGACGCGATCAGCGACAGCACGAAGGAATCCCGGAAGGCCTTCAAGCCCCGGTAACGGGTGAATACCTGCTGGAACCACTTGAAGGTGAGTGGCGTGAACTTGTAGCCCCAGGTTGGGAACAGGGCCCCGATGGGCACGCACAGGTACATCATGATCACGAAGATGGCCATCAGCGCGCAGAGGATCGTCAGCGGAATGGTGACCGACTTGTCCTCGATCAGCATCCTGGCGCGGCTGGCCTTGCCCGTCAGGGTGGCGGCCGTTTTGCGCTCCAGGTAGTACTTCTGCACCGCGAACATGGCCAACGTGATGCACAGCAGCACCACTGCCATCGCCGCAGCGCCCTGCTTGTCCATGGCGCCGGTGATTTGCAGGTAGATCGTGGTGGCCAGCGTGTCATAGCTGCCGCCGATGATCATCGGATTGGCAAAGTCGGCGATGGATTCGATGAACGTCACCAGGAAGGCGTTGCCCAGGCCTGGCAGCAGCAGCGGCAGCGTCACCGTGGTAAACACCTTCCAACGGGAAGCGCCCATGTCCCGGGCGGCTTCCTCCATGGAGGGGTCGATGTTCTTCAAAAGACCCTTCAGCATCATGTAGCACACCGGGAAGAACGTCAGTGTCTGCACGATGACGATGCCCCAGTAGCCGTAGATGTTGTTGTCGTAGATGCCCAGCAGGAAGCGGGTGATCAGGCCGGCCTTGCCGAACAGCATGATCATCGCCCACGGCTTTGCGCATGCGCACATAAACCTCCACATAGGCGAACAGCAGGCCGATCAGCGCGGACAGTATGCCCACCACGAAGCCGACCTTCAGCGTATTGGTGATCGCATGGCGAAAGGTGCGCATCTGGAAAATGCGCTTGAATGTCTCCAGGGAAAGGCCGTTGGTGCCATACAGGCTGTCCACCAACAGTATCGCCAGCGGGTAGAGTATGAACAGCGTCAAAAACGCGATCAGCAGCACGATGGTGGTCATCATAATCGGGTCCGCCATCAGCTTTTTGCGATCAAGCGTCGCGCCCTGGCTTCTTGCCATCCGCAACCGCCCCCTTTCTTTGGTTTGGATCGTTTTGGGTCGGTAAATCAGAATAGTGAATCGCCCGAGTTTCAACAAATTCCCCGCCCTGATGGGGGCGGGGAAAAGGCTTTATTGCCGGTTATTCCGTCTGGAAGCGGCCGTCAGCGGCATCGCCCAGGGCGTTCATGACTTCCTCGACGTTCTTCGCGGTGTTCGCGGCAGCCTCGGCGAAATCATAGCCATCCCAAACCAGGTTGGGATCCAGGCCGAAGTCGATGGCAGCCTGGGGCTGGGTGGCATTGTCCAGCACCAGGAACTGGTAGGAACCGTTGTTCGCGGCCAGATTCACACACTCGGGGGACAGGGCGTACTCCATGAACAGCTTGGCGGCATTGGGATGCTTCGCGCCCTTGAAGATGGCCACCGGCCCGATTTCGCAGGTAGTGCCGTCCGCGGGGATGATCAGCTGGATGTTCTCATAGCCGTTGTCCACGATCTGGGCCACGCCGTCGTGCAGGAAGCCGATGCCGATGACGCATTCGCCGGTGCCCACGTTCTTGGAGGGACCGGAGCCGGACTTGGTGTACACCTGGATGTTCTTATCCAGGTCCACCAGGAACTTGATGCCCTCGTCATGGCCCTTCATCTGAAGCATGGTGTTCACGACCAGCTTGGCGGTGCCGGCGGTATTGTAGTTGGACAGCCAAATCAGGCCCTTGTACTCCTCCTTCAGCAGGTCGTCCCACGTCTGGGGCGCTTCCAGGCCCATGCGGTCCAACTCGTCCTTGTTCACCATGATGCCCAGGATGCCGGTATAGATGCCATACCAGTAGCCGTTGGGATCCTTGTACATGTCCTTGGTCAGGTGGACGGCGTTGGCGGGCACATAGCTGTTGTCCAGCAGGCCCTTGGCCGCGGCGTCGTCATAGGGATTGTTGGTGCCGCCAAACCAAACGTCGGCGGAGGGGTTGCCGTTCTCCTCCTCGATCTTGGTGGGTACCTCACCGGTGGAGAGGCGCTGGTACTGGGTCTTGATGCCGTAGAGCTCTTCAAAATGCTGGGTCGCGGCCGCGAGGTAGTCCTCCTCACAGGAGCCGTAGACCACCAGCTCCCCCTCTGCCTGTGCGGCAGCGATCAGGTCGGCGTCGATTTCCTCCGCCATGGCGGAGCAGCAGGCCAGCAGCATCAGGGCTGCCAGCAGCACAGCAAGCAGTTTCTTCATAACCGATTCCTCCGTTTCTGTTTGGTTCTTCAACCGTTTCCAATTATACTCTACGTCCTAAATATTGTCAATATGTAATTAACATTGCCATTCATCTTTCCCGAGCATGTATTTCAGCACAGCCCTGGCCGCGCCGTCGTGGTCGCAGTCCCCGGTGGTGGCGTCGGCCAATGCCTTCACGGCTTCCACAGCGTTGCCCATGGCCACCGAGAACCCTGCGGCGGTCATCAGCCCGATATCGTTGTTGCCATCCCCCACCGCCATCGCACGCGCCACAGGAATGCCCAGGTGCTCGCACAGGGCCCGCAGGCCATCGTCCTTGCCCGCGCCCTTCGGGGAAATCTCGTAGCCGATGCCCAGGCAGCCGGTGATGCAAAGGTCCAATTCCCCCATCTCCCCGGTGAAGATCGCCTTTTCTGCCTCCGAGGCAAAGTACAGGTTGAACTTCGTCATGGGCTTGCCGCTGGCGTGCCACAGGGCGCGGATATCCGACGTGAATATTGACCCCGCCTCAAAGGCTTCCTCGAAGCCGCCAATGTGGTAGTGAGCCATCATGCCGATGTCCCCGGGCTGCACATAGGACTGGTTGCTGAAGAAGCACTGGAGCATCACATCCCTGGGCTTGGCCAGGTCGAATAACCGCTCGATGATGGCATCGTCGATCACCGCCTGCCGCAGGATCCGGTTCGCCCGCACATCGTACAGGCAACCGCCACTCTCGTTGATGGCATAGCGTATCCCCGGCACCTGACCCAGGTAATTCCACAGCTCCGAAAGGCAGCGGCCTGTGCACAGCGCAATCACCTTCCCTGCTCCGTCCGCCCGGTTCAGTGCGTCCCGGGTAAAGGACGTGATCCCGTGGGCCGAGTTCAGCAGCGTACCGTCCATGTCCAGCGCCGCCAGGTCGTAGAGTCTGTCGGTCATGATATTCCTCCTGAATGTGATGGGTATATTATCGCAGGTTTGACACTTTTTTTCAAGGGAGAAAGAGAAATTATGATTTGTCGGGGAGAGGGCGACGTCTCCAAAAGTAGCCTTCCCCTTCAGGGGAAGGTGGATTTCCCGGAAAATGCTTGCATTGTTCTGGGAAAGACGGAAGAGGTCGTTCTTCAGGGATTAAGTGTGCAACCTGTCGATACCGCAGGGAGAACGACCTCTTCC
>ONJE01000251.1 GCA_900318045.1 uncultured Eubacteriales bacterium | reverse complement strand
ACGCGCCGACACCGCGCCGACAATCGCTTCATAACTGCTGGAGAAGCGGTCTATGCCCTCCGGCTTGTCAACGACGACCTCTGCCTTCATAAAGCTGTTGTCCAGGGCATCCATGTCGAAGGCGTCATTCTGCACCATGACATAGAGCGTGTCCGGAATGCTCACGCTGGTGTGGTCCGGATGGTTTGCGATGCCCACGATGGTGAAGCGGTTGTGCTTCAGAAATTTCGCTGCTTCGCCCTTTGAGTCCTGCGCAATCACGGCGTCGCCCAGCCGCCAGCCCATATCGTTGGCCAGCCGCTGCTCGACGGCGCATTCCTCCACCGATGCCGGCATCCGGCCCTCGATCAGCTGGGGCTGGTTTATCCGCTCCGTGAAGGAAATGACGTTGATGTCCTGGCGCTTGCCCTCGACGGTCGCCTTTGCGCCGGTCTGCCATACGGGCTCCGCGTCCACCACGCCCTCCACGCCCAAAATAGCATCCAGATCTTCCTGCGAAAAGGCGCTGGTGGATACGAGCTCCAGGTCCCGGTAGTTGACGGCATTGTACATGATGGAGCCGTTTTTGCGCAGGGCGCCGTCGGAATAATTAATGCCCAGAAACGTCGCCGCCCCAAGAAAGGCGATGACAATGACGGACAGATAGGAGACCTTCTGTTTCCATATGTTTCGCAGGGCATCCTTCAGTTGCGTGCGTTTCATGCTCCGTCACCACACCAATTCTTCCGCGTGCAGCGGATGCAGGTTTCTCTTGATACTCGCTATTTTCCCGTTTCGCAGCTTGACCACGCGATCCGCCATCTTGGCAATCTCTGAGTTGTGGGTGACCATCATCACCGTCACGCCCTGGTTTTTCACGATGTCCTCGATGACGGACAGCACCTCTATGCTGGTGGTGTAATCCAGTGCCGCCGTCGGTTCGTCGGCGAGGATCAGCTTCGGGTTTTTGACGATGGCGCGGGCGATGGATACGCGCTGCTGCTGGCCGCCGGACAGCTGCCCGGGATAGTTGTTCTCCCGGTCGGACAGCTTGACCTTGGCGATGGCCTCCTTCGGGGACATGGGGTATTTCACCAGCTCCGCTATAAACTGTACATTTTCTATCGCGGTCAGGTTGGGCATCAGATTGTATTGCTGAAAGATGAAACCCACGTACTCCCGCCGGTATTTGGTCAGCTCTGCGTCCGTGGGGTGGGAAAAATCCTTCCCCTCGATCAACAGCATACCTCCCGTGAGGAAGTCCATGCCGCCGACGATGTTCATCATGGTTGTCTTGCCGCAGCCAGACTCGCCGAGCACGATGACAAACTCATTTTTGTAGATTTCAAGGTTGATCCCCTTCAGCACCTGCAACACGTCGTCGCCAGAGGGAAACTCCTTTGACACATCCTTGAGAACGGCGAGAACTTCCTTCTTCTCGTCCAGGTCGACCAGCAGGCCCTTGTCCTCGATGGCCATAGCGGCCAGCGAGGCCATGTGCTCGCACAGCTTCAGCTCCTCCTTGTCGTATACGCCGCCGTCCTTCTTGTTCACCAGCTGCACGCAGCCGATCACTTCATGCAGGTTGTTCAGCGGGACGCAAAGCATGGTATTGGCCACCACGCCGCCATCGTCAAATACTGTGCCGTCGAATCGTGGGTCGTTCTGGGCATCCGTGACTATGATGGATTTGCCCGTTTTGGTGACCATCCCTTCTATGCCCAGCCCGTTTTCCACAGTGACGCCGGAGATATCCGCAGGGCCAATATGAAACAGGGGTGCCAGGCGGTCGGTGGCCTTGTCCAGCAGCCAGATCGCCCCCGCTTCGCTGTTCAGGGTATTGTAGATGATTTCAAGGCTTCCCGAGAGCGCGTCGCCAATGCTATCGACCTCCAGAAGCTGCTCCATGATTTTCCAGGTGACCCGAGTATAGCGTCTATCCGCCGTCATGCACAATCCCTCCTTTCATGTGGCTTTTACATCGCGTTCCATGTCATTTCCGGGGACAGTATCTCCTTTGAAAACGGCATGTCAAAGACATTTATTTGCGATACTCCTCATAGCACCACTTTGCAATTTTTCGAATCAATTCCACCGGCAGCTCACGATCCCAGAGGATTCGGATGGTGCCCTTGCTGACATCGTAATCCTTCAGCGCGTCCGCAAATACCGTCGTTGCTTCTCCGCCGGGATACAGGCCGAGATGCCTCTTGGACGCGGCGAAGTGGATGATGTTCCTGCCTCTCCAAAAGGTGGGCATCGACCAGGACATGCGCTCCTGGGCCTCCGGAATGGCGGCGCGTATGATCGCACGGACTTCCCGAAGCTTCGGTCGCACGGACGCATCCTGCGCATCGATGTATTCATCGACCGTCTGCGGCTTCCCGCAGTAGTGTTGCTGCTCCTGCCTGGAAAATTCCCTGCCACATTTGGGACATTTCCACATGAAAAACGCCTCCCTGCGCCGTCATCGGGCAGCCGCCCGCGTCTGTGCAAATCTTCATGCCGTTATCCAAAGTTCCAGAAACCCGTGCCGGTCTCCGGATCGTACTTCCTCCTGATATCGCCGCCAACAACGGGTCGCAGCTCAATTTCTGCGGTATACAAAACGGTAATCGACCTGATATGCCCCGCGGCAATACGGTGTTGTTCCCCGTCCTTGAAAGAGAAGACGGCATGCGTATGATGAAAATACACGCCCCTGTCATCCGTGATCACATTGCCCGTCAGGGAAACGAGTTCCAGCATCCCCTGCAGCGTTTGCGTCTCAAAGGTATTCGTTGCGGGAATAAAGGTCTGTATGCTGGCTTCACTGCATCCGCCGATTCCACTGAAGGTGGCGGATTTTATATTCTCCTTCCCGCAAACGTCCAAAACGCAGCTTATGATCTCATCCCCTCTGTCCATGCGTATATAGACAGCTTCTCCATATTTCCTGTAATCCATGGCTGTTCTCCTTCCTGAGTGCCCTGTGTCACCCGGCCCAGGATTCATCGTCTGCATGACCCGCTCGTAGTCGGCGGGCACTTCTCACTGCTCTGCTCATGCATCGATCTTCCTTATGAACATTTCGATTCTTTGGATCGTATCTCTCAGGATGTCCACATCACATCTCACATCCCCTGTTTCCAGGGAATGGTTCGCTCCTTCTGTCAGGTAAATCGGAATGCTTCTCTCCCGGCACGCTTCCACAATCGCGTCCGTCTCCGCCCACGGATCAGCGGTCCCGTGAAAAGCGATGGCATTGCCGCAAACATATCTGAAGGTATCTGCAAGCGGAGTGAGGAGGATACTGTGAACATCGAGGCCTTTCTCCTTCGCATACGCTGAACCCACAATCGTTCCAATGCTTTTCCCGATGAAGAGGATATTGTTGTACGCGCTGAAATCCACAGATTTCAGCAGCTCATTGGCCTGAGACCACGCGATTTCAAGGCATTCGCGCATCTTATCCATGTTGCCCCGCACTTTCTCAGGAAAGCCCGTGTAAGGGACGGGAAGAACCTCGTATTTTTCCGTCTTTGCCAGCTTTGCAGCATAGTATAACAGGGGCTTATCGCAGTGATAACCGATGCCCGGAAACAATACCGCCAATTTCATTTCGCCCATAGCTCGCCCCTCCAGTGTCCTACCTGAAAACGTAATACGCCCCCACAATCAACGACACGCTTTACAGTATCATCCACGCATTAAAGAAAGCGTTTTTCAATCCAAGGGCCTTTTCATCAACGTTCACTCCTGTGCGTTCGCCCTATTCTACCATACTGCTCATAATATTGTCCAGCTTCAAACCCTCCAAAAGCAATAAAGAGTACCTCTTAAAACTATCGCGCCAAACGGCGCGATAGTTTTTATACTGTATTAAAATATAAAGCAACTATTCAGAATTGAGTGATTAGTGGTTAGTGGCTAGTGATTAGTGGTGGTGCAAATCCCTTCAGGATTTGTTTGATTCAAAGGGAACGGCGGAGATTTCAACGCTTCTCAATCCTTAAATCAAAAGAAATCCGCAAGGATTTCCTCTTCCACTAGCCACTAGCCACTAGTCACTAGCCACTAGCCACTAGCCACTAGCCACTAGCCACTAGCCACTAGCCACTAACCACTAGCCACTAGCCACTAGCCACTAACCACTAGCCACTAGCCACTAACCACTAAATTTTAGTCAGGCGTAGCCTGCAAATTTCGCAGGCTTACTGGCGGTAAGTCAAGGAATTTGCAGGCTGCGGATGGCTGAAAGTCATCCGTCAGGCTGCCGCCCGTATTGTGCGGTATTTCCCTAGCCACTAGCCACTAGCCACTCACATTCTTTCTTTCATCGGGCGCAATGATGCGCCCGTATCGCCGCAAGGGCAGTCATTACCTGGCCAGGTATCGCCGACATACCGCGTTGGCCCTTTGCGACAGCTGCTTTTCGTCAACGCCCGTAAGGCGGCCCTTCTCGACAACCGTTTTCCCATTGACCACCGTATAGTCCACCGGTCCCTTCAGCCCCACGGTGGCCAGCATCCCGGCGGGATCAAATTGCGCGCCGACCAGTTCCGGCCTGTTCAGGTCAACGAGGAAGAAATCCGCTGCGCTCCCCTCTCCGATCCATCCGATATCGTTCCTTCCCAACAGGCGCGCGCCACCCCGCGTGGCCAGCTTCAGGACATCGTATCCGGACAGCGCCTTTGAACCAGAATTCAGGCGGTGCAGCAGATAGCAGGCGCGCATCTCCTCAAGCAGATTGGAGCCGTCATTGCTCGCGGAACCGTCCACCGCCAGGCCCACCGGAATGCCTCTCGCCACCATCTCCGGGACCCGGGCGACGCCGGATGAGAGCTTCATATTGGATACCGGGCAATGGGCCACGCCAGTCCCGGTCTCAGCCAGCAGGGCCAGCTCCCCGTCATTGAACCAGATCCCGTGGGCATACCATACGTCCTCGCCGACCCAACCCAGCTGCGCCATGTATTCAAGGGGGCGGACGCCCGCCTTTTCCAGCATATAGCGCTCCTCGTCCCGGGTCTCCGCGAGGTGGGTGTGAAGGCGCACCCCGAGCCTTCTGGCAAGGCGTGCGCTCTCTGAGAGCAGCGTCTTTGACACGCTGAATGGGGAGCATGGCGCGAGTGCCACACGGTGCATGGAATAGGCCGCACCGTCGTGGTATTTTCGCACCGCGTCTTCACAGTCGCGCATGATCCCGTCGATCGTCTGAACCACGCTGTCGGGGGGCAGGCCACCGTCCTTTTCGCTCAGATCCATGCTCCCGCGGGTGGCATGGAACCGTATGCCCAACAGATCCGCCGCGGCAAACTGTGAATCCATCAGATCCATGCCGCAGCCATGCGGATAGACATAGTGGTGGTCTGCAGTCGTGGTACAGCCGCACTTCAACAGCTCGCCCATGCCGCACAGCGACGCATGATAGACGACCTCCGCGTTCAGGTTTTTCCAAAGCTGATACAGCGCCTTCAGCCAGGGAAAAAGCTCCAGGTTCTGCACCTCGGGAAGGTTTCGGCTGAATATCTGATAGAAGTGGTGATGGGTGTTGACCAGGCCGGGATAGAGCGCGCAGCCCGTCCCGTCGATGCAGGGAACCTCCGCCAAATCATCGATGCCCCAGCGCTTCAGGAGGCCCGGCAGCCGCGCCTCCTCACAGATTTCGCGGATGACACCATCGCTCACAAACAGCGATACGTCATTCAGCACCCTGTCCGAAGCGTCGCAGGTGACGACATGGGAAACATTGTGGATCAGCAAGGTATTTTTCATGGTATTTTTCTCCCCGATACGATAAACGGAAAGCCGCCCGCGCCTTTCACTTCAACAGCTTTGCCAACATTCCCAGCATCGCAGGGATATCATAGGGCTTGGCAAGGTGTCCGTTCATTCCCGCATCCAGAGCAGACTTCCGATCCTCCTCGAAAGCGTTGGCTGTAACCGCAATGATGGGTATGCAGGCTTTTTCCCTGTCCTCCAACGCGCGGATCAGCTTTGCCGCCTGATAACCATCCATCTTTGGCATCTGTATGTCCATAAGGATGACGTCGTAATACCCTGCGGGTGCAGCTTTTACCATCTCCACCGCCTCAGTGCCGTCATTGGCAATTTCAACGCAGAGATTGGCTTCGGTCAGTATCGTTTCCGCGATCATCTGGTTCACATCGTTGTCTTCCGCCAACAGCGCCCGCTTTCCGGAGAAGTCGGGCATCGCCTCGGGTTCGCTTTGCTTTGTCTGCGGTTCCCGTGCGGACAGGAACGGCCTTGTGAGCACATCCCGCATTTCGGACATGAACAGCGGCTTTGAACAGAAGGCGGTCACCCCGGCCTCCCTCGCCTCCTCCTCGATGTCCGCCCAGTCATAGGCCGTAAGGATAATGATCGGCGCGTCGCTTCCGATCGCCCTGCGAATCTTCCGCACGGTCTCGATACCGTTCTGATCCGGCATCAGCCAGTCGATAATGAAGACGCGGAACTCGTCAGCATGATCCAGCGCTTCCTTTGCGCGAACCACCGCCTCTTTCCCGTAGTTCGTCCAGTCGGGCCGCATTCCGATCTCCCGGAGCATGGCGCAGATGGAGAGGCAGGTATTCGTATCGTCGTCCGCCACAAGCGCGCGAACGCCCTGCAGCTCGGGTATCGGTTCAAATTTAGTACATACGTCGCAGATCTTGCATGGGATGGTTACCACAAACTCACTGCCTTTTCCCTCTTCGGAAGTGACGTCGATGGTTCCGCCCATCATATCGACGATATTCTTCGTGATCGCCATGCCGAGGCCGGTTCCCTGGATACCGCTGACCGTGCTGGTTCTCTCGCGGGTAAAGGCATCGAAGATCGTCTTCTGGAATTCCTTGCTCATGCCGATGCCGTTGTCCTTGATGCGGAACTCGAAGCTGGTGAGCCCGGGCGAGGACAGCGGCTTTTCGATCACGCGGAAGCTGATCGTGCCGCCGGCAGGCGTAAACTTGATCGCGTTGGTCAGGATGTTCAGCAGCACCTGATTGAGCCGCAGCTTGTCGGTGATGATGTCCTCATGCATCACATCCTGTGTGTCGATAAACAGTTCCATCTGCTTGGAAGCGATGTTGGAATGTATGATCGTCCGAAGATCGTGGATCACATCCGGCAGATGGACATTTGTCTCCTCAATGGTCATCTTTCCGCTTTCGATGCGGCTCATATCCAGCACATCGTTGATCAGCGAAAGAAGGTGTTGGCTGGATACGGATATCTTGCCGAGGTAGTCCTGCACCTGCTCCTTATTGTCCAAATGAGAAGCGGCAAGCGCCGTGAATCCCACGATGGCATTCATTGGCGTGCGGATGTCGTGGGACATGCTGTTCAGGAAAGCTGTCTTTGCATTGTTGGCATGCTCGGCAACTATGAGCGCGTCGGAAAGGGCCTTCTGGCTCTCGGCAAGCTTCCGGTTATTCTCCTCAAGCGCCTGCCTGGACTTCTCCTTCTCGAGAACCTCCTTTTTGGTTCGCCGGCTGTCGCGAACGACCAGGAAGATAATGACCGCGATGATGGCAAGGATCAG
>ONJE01000468.1 GCA_900318045.1 uncultured Eubacteriales bacterium | reverse complement strand
CAATACCTGGCCCAGCACCGTCGCCACCGCCGCGCCCATCATGCCCCAGCGAAAGCCGTAGATGAACAGTGGATCGAGGATGATGTTCACTACCGCGCCAAGCACCGTCGTCACCATCGCAAAGCGCGGGCTGCCGTCGGAGCGGATGATGGGATTCATGGCCTGGCCGAACATGTAGAAGGGCACACCCAGCGTGATCCAGAAGAAGTATTCTTTCGCGTGGTGAAAGGTTTCCGCATTCACAGTGCCGCCGAACAGCGTCAGGATGGGATTCATGAATACCAGATAGAATGCAGTCAGAACGATACTTGACACGACGCAGGCGATCACCGCGCTGCCGATGCTCCTGTGGGCGTCCTCATTCCGATTCGCGCCGAGACTGATGGAGACAAATGCGCACGTACCGTCGCCGATCATAACGGCGACGGCCAGCGCGACGACAGTCAGGGGGAATACCACCGTATTCGCCGCATTTCCATAACTGCCGAGATAGGCAGCGTTGGCAATGAAGATTTGGTCGACGATGTTGTAAAGCGCTGCCACCAGCAGGGAAATGATGCAGGGAACAGCGTATTTTCGCATGAGCGTTCCCGGCTTTTCTTTGATGAGAAACTCATTGGAACGAACAACTGACATGGCACGATACCTCCAAAACATGGTAATGCGATACACCGCTGTATCGTATCTGCGAGGTGTATCGCATGTATCGTGCCACATGTATTCTGCTTGAGATAATTATGCCATATGTATATTAATTCTTGTAGCTTTGAAAAATGAAGATTTACTGCTGTTATCTGTAGTTGGCCGGGGAATTATGAATAACGCACGCCCTTGACGCGGGCAAGGCGCCGGGACGGCCGCGCCATTACCGGACTGGCCGGGAAAGTCCTCGGCAGGGCGAATGTGGGGCTGGCCTCACAGGAGCGCCGCTTGAGGGAGAATATGCTGAGATTCTTGCAATGCTTGAAAACCTGGGACAGGCGGACTTCTTTGCTGTCGTGTCAGTGAAGCGCTGATTCATTCGGCAGCACATCCGGCAGGTCAACCATCCTGTTGAATTTGGCTTTTATCACAGTGTCCTCTTGTTTCTTCGGATTGCAGCCAGGCGATCCATGTCTCCGTGTTCGATCTCGCTCGACGAAGGCCTTGAGCTCAACGAGCATCTCCTTTTCAGACAGGGGTGTGAATTCACCCTTCTCAGCCTCCTCCAGCAGTGGCGTGCCGGGGAACAGCACCAGCCCGCCCGTGCCGACCAGCATCGGGTCGCACTGGCTGAAGATTTCAGCGGAGTGGATGGCGTGATCCATGCTGTGTTCCCTTCCGGCGACACCCTTCAGGAAGGTCATCCAGAAATCTACACCGGCTTCAGTCAGCTTGCCACACTGCTCGACGATGTCGCTGGCGTGATAGCCCTTGTTCACCCGGTCCAGCGTCCAGTCGTCGCCGCTCTCCACGCCCAGGGATATTTCACGCATGCCCATCTCCTTCAGTGCTTTGAGTTGCTCCACGGTCTTGTTCTGGATGTCCGTCACCCGCGTGGCGGCGTAGATGTACTCCATTTTCGGCAGATAACGGTTGATCTTCTCCAGGATCGGGGCCAGCTTATCGTAGGTCATGCACAGCGGATTGGCACTCAGCAGTTGGATGGTAGTGGCGTCCGGCACGAGTGTGGACAGCTCCCGCAGATCCTCCTCAATCCACTCCATGGGCTGCACCTTGAAGCTGACATTCCTGTACATCGTGCAGAACTTGCAGCTGTTGTGGGTGCAGCCCTGGGTGATCTGCAGCAGCGGGAAGGTCGGCCAATACGGATTCCTGTAGACGGTTTCAGTAAAGTGCATGTCGTTCCTCCTCAGCAGCCATAGCCCCTGGCCAGCTCGTTCACGATGTCCTCACAGGAATCGATGCTTCTGATCAGGCTGGCGTCACTGGATACGATATTGATGCCTGCCTCCATGTCGCCCTTGAGCATGCCCTCGAAGAAGCTGCCGGTGGAGGGCCTGAGATTGCCCTTCCGGTTCTGTTCAATGGCTTCCTTTCCGATCTTGTGCGGCGTGCAGCGCCACTTGAGATAGCCGTCAGCCTCCGTCAGCACGACCAGGTCGTCCGCGCCGGTATTGAGGATGTCCTCCTTGGTGGCCTGCGCCGCGCGGCACTCTTTTGACATCACGAACCGCGTGCCCGCATAAGCGCCTTCAGCGCCGACACAAGCGCTGGCCTTCGCCAGGGCTTCATTGACGATGCCGCCCGCCGAGAGTACGGGAATGCTCACCGCGTCGACCATCAGCGCCGTCTTGACGATGGTGCCGGTGGCTTCCACAGGCATGCCGTCGCCCTCGTCGCAGCCGGTCGCCACGAGGATGTCCACGCCTGCGGCTTCAGCCGCTCTTGCGGAGGCGACCGTCGGATACATATCTCGGTAGATCACCTTGAACCCCGCGTCCTTCCATTCCTTCACCTGACCGGCGTCCAGCGCACCGATGGCCACCAGCACAGGCACGCCCTCTTCCTTGCAAACCTGAATGGTCGCCCTGGAG
>ONJE01000296.1 GCA_900318045.1 uncultured Eubacteriales bacterium | reverse complement strand
AACCGCAGGCTTACTGGTTGCAAGTCAAGGTTTTTCAACACAGAAATGCAGCCTGATGGCCCGAAAATGCGCTTCAGGCATTTTAGAAACACACTCTAACCCCTGAAAACCTAACCCTTAATCTCTCAACTTCTGATGCGTCGCGGAGCGACAAATCAGAAGTTATCACAAACACACCTGTAAGTATGGACCATTATCAGATAAAAAATACAGGAGGCCCTTTCGGGTCTCCTGTATGACTGCGTTGATTTGTTTATTCGTTTTCATCGCCCAATTCAGCGCGGCGGCGACGGATATTCTTGCAGGCCTCGGTCAGTTCATCCTCCACCGAGGAGAGCAGCTGATACGCATCGTGCTGGGCCTTGAGACGCACCTCACTGGCCTCCACACGGGCGTCGTTCTTGATGATGCGCGCTTCCTCGCGGGCCTGACGCAGGATTTCACTCTCGTCGATCATGTGGTCGGCGCGCTCCTGGGCGTCCTCCAGTATGGCACGGGCTTCGTTTTCCGCATCCAACACGCGCTGCTCTGCATCCTCCCTGGCCCGTTCGAGGGCGGCATTCACCCGCATCTCGGCGGAGCTGATGCGGTTCATGGCCTTGGTCTCCGCCTCGTTCATGATGCGCTCCTGTTCGGAATACATCTGAAGGCCATACTGCACGGCATCAGGCAGGTTTTTTTCCATGTCGTCAATAATCATCAGACATTTTTCCGCATCGATGATCTTTTTATTGGTCAGCGGTACGCTGGTGCCGGCGGTGATCGCCGCGCGAATATGCTTGAGAAGTTCGAGGAAATAACGCATGTCATTGACTTCGTCCATTTGACGCGCCTGCGGCGCTTCACGGGTTTCCTGCGTCTCTTCCTCGTAGAACTTTTCCTGATCCATCGTTCAGCCTTCCTTTCCGCACCCGGCCGCCGCCTGATGCAGCTTAGTCTGCCCGGGTTTACCGGTTTAATCCTCGTTTATGGCCGCTTGTTGGCCTCCATCCCCGGCGGAGCGTATCTCCGCGAAATCCACTGCTGTATCGCCGTATTGCCGGGTATCAAACACGGCTACGGCCCGGGGCAGCGGCAATTGGGCGTCGCTGCGGCGTTCCATGACGATCAAACAGCCCGGCGCCAGCATATCCATCTCCAACAGCCTGGACAGCGCATCGCCATAGGCTTCCACCATGCGGTAGGGTGGATCCAGGAACACCAAATCGAATATCCCACCCGCCAACGCAGCGATGGCGCTGCGGTAATCCTGCTTCAGGATGCGCACGCGCAAGTCAAAATCGTCCTTCATCACATTGCGGGCATTCCGGTCGATGGCCTGCCAGGCCTGGCGGGAATTATCCACAATTACCGCGCTTTCGGCCCCCCGGCTGAGTGCCTCCAAGGCCAGTGCCCCGCTGCCGCCGAACAAATCCAGCACCCGGGAATCCAAAACACGGGACCCGATGATGTTGAACAGCGCACCCCTGATCTTGTCGGAGGTGGGGCGGGTTTGCGCGCCCGACGGCGCGAATAATGGCCTGCCCTTGGCCTCTCCGGATATGATACGCATAGCTTCACCTATGATATTGCCCAAATTATATCATAATTGCGCAATAATTGCAATCGGTTTTTCGAAAAAATATCAAATTTCAGGTCGTTGTGACCTGGGAACGCTTT
The DNA here is from genome assembly GCA_900318045.1 of uncultured Eubacteriales bacterium. GTDB lineage: Bacteria > Bacillota > Clostridia > Christensenellales > Aristaeellaceae > UBA2862. Next base: position 1,908 of record ONJE01000296.1, on the reverse strand, counting down.
TTTTGCGCCCCACGCGGGATTTCGCTTTGGCCCTGCGCCGACCCTCCGCCATGGCTTTTTCGGACTTCGCCCACAGCTTCGGACCCTGCATGTAGCCGGCAAAGGTGCACAGCGGCAGCACAAAGGGCGAGATCATCAGCACCGCGACTACCGGGGCCGTCAGCCGGTCGAAGGTCTGGCTGAAGGGCAGCATCGCCGGCCAGAAGGGCAGCGCTATCACCCAGGACACCAGCCGCATGACGGCGTCCGCCGGGTGGATCTTCAAAAGGGACAGCACGATATACAGGCAGCCCACGACATAGGGCACCAGCGCCGAGGCCAGCACGCCCTTTATGCCGGTGGACGCGCTCCATGCGCGCCGTTCCACCTTCTCATCCACCTGTCCGTATGAGGGGCTTTCCGGGTCCCGGGCCTTCTCCACCATTTGCAGGATGCCGCAGGCCTCATGGCCAAAGCCCATGCCCTGCCGATAGGAAAGGAACATGCCCCCCGCCAGGCAGATGAGGCCCAGCACCAGCCAGGGTGTATTGCCCAGGGTGAACAGCGCCAGGTTCAGCACGATCAGCAGGATCAGCGTGATGGCGTTGGATTTCCACATATCGGTGATACTCATACTAATCCACAACCTCCACCGGAATCCGGGCTCCGAACCCCAGCATAATCTCGTAGGGAATCGTTTCTGCCAGCTCAGCCAACTCGTCAGGGGTGATCCGCGCGTCCCTCTGGCCGCCCAGCAGCACAACTTCATCGTCCAGGTCCACGTCGGGAATATCGGTGACGTCGGCCATGACCATGTCCATGCACACCCGCCCGATCAGCGGCGCGCGCTGGCCATGCACCAGCACACAAGCCCGATTGCTGAGGATACGGGGATAACCGTCGCCATACCCGATGGGCAGCGTCATCACGAGCGTATCCCGCTTCGCAGTGAACGTGCGACCGTAGCCCACGGTGTCCCCGGGGGCGATCCATTGCAGGCGGATGGGCTTCGTGACGAGGGTCTGCGCCCATGTCAGCTCGTCCGCCATCTCCGGCACACAGCTGCCGTACAGCACGATTCCGGGGCGGACCATGTCGTATTGCAGGGCCGGGTCCAGCATGGCGGTGGAGGCCGCCGCGTGGGCGATGGGGGTAAAGCCCGCCTCGCGAATCATCGCCAGCGCATCGGCAAAGCGCTTGTTCTGCTGCGCTGTAAATCCAGGGTCGGTATCCGCAACGCAGAAGTGGGTGAAAACGCCCTCCATCTCAACGTCCGGGCAGCGTCGCCACCAGGCCAGTATCGCGGAAAGGTCCTCCTCGCCCCGCACGCCGATCCGGGACATGCCCGTGTCGATCTTCAGATGGGCCAGCGCCCGTTTCCCGCAGCGCACGGCTTCGTCCTGCATGATGTCCAGCATACGGGGCGTGTAGACCGCCTGGGACACCCCCGCGCGCACGGCCTGGCGCAGCGAAGCCTCCCCCGCGCTGCCCAACACCAGGATCATGCTGCCAATCCCGGCCTCGCGCAGCGCCTCGGCTTCCTCCACGATAGCCACGGCGAAGGCGTCAGCCCCGGCTTCCAACAGCTTTTTCGCTATCTGCACGCTGTCATGCCCGTAGGCATCGGCCTTGACCACGCACATCATGCGCACCTTTTCGGGAATGCGGGCGCGAATCGCCCGGGCGTTGGCGGCGATTGCCTCGGTGGAAATCTTCAATATTGTAGGTCGCACAGGCGCTTCCTCCCTGCTGTCGTGTGATAATACTAAGGGCCTGTGCAGAAATTATTCATACATGATGCTTGCCTGAATTCGCCATTGCGGCGTTGTCGTCGGTCAACGTGCCCCCGCACGCCTCCCTCCTCCGCCTTGCACTGACGAATTCATTCGGCGCATTCTGTACGAATAATTTATTCACAGTCCCTAATCT
>ONJE01000293.1 GCA_900318045.1 uncultured Eubacteriales bacterium | reverse complement strand
CCGGAAATCGCTTGCGATTTCAGGCAAATCTGAGGGGAATGTATTGAAGGGGGACCTGTCCCCCTTCAAGCGGGCGATAGCCCGCGACAAATCAGAATTTCTGCGCAACCGAAAGCTACCGGAGGAAAAACCATGCCCCGTGAATTGACGCCGACCCAGCTGATCGAGCGCAGCATCCAGAAGAAGTACCGCAAGGAATTGTGGACGCCCTTCATACTGGCGGTGAAGCGCTATGCGCTGATCCAGGAAGGGGACCGGGTGGCGGTGTGCGTGTCAGGTGGAAAGGATTCCATGCTGTTGGCCAAGCTGATGCAGCTGCTCCAGCGCTACAGCGACGTACCCTTTGAGGTGAAGTTCCTGGCCATGGACCCGGGCTACGCCCCCGCCAACCGCTGCAGGATCGAGGAAAACGCGAGGCTGCTGGGCATTCCCCTCACCATCTTCGAGACCGACGTGTTCGATGTAGCCAACGCCGCAGAGAAGAATCCCTGCTACCTGTGCGCCCGGATGCGCCGGGGCCACCTGTACAGCAATGCCAGGGCCCTGGGCTGCAACAAGATTGCCCTGGGCCACCACTTCAACGACGTGATCGAGACCACCGTGATGGCCATGCTCTACGGTGCGCAGCTGCAAGGCATGATGCCCAAGCTGCACAGCACCAACTTCGAAGGCATGGAGCTGATTCGCCCCCTGTACTGCGTCCACGAGGAGGACATCATCGCCTGGAGGCGGTACAACCGCCTGGAGTTCCTGCAATGCGCCTGCCGGTTTACCGAGGCCATTTCCGAAAGCGGCGATGGCGTGGGCGCCTCGAAGCGGCAGGAGGTCAAGCAGCTTTTGAAGGCCCTGCGGCGGGACAACCCCGACGTGGAAAAGAGCGTGTTCAACGCCATCCACGCGGTCAGTTTGGACACCTTTCCCGGCTGGAAGACCCGGGGCGAGGAGCACAGCTTTCTCGAATGGTACGACGAGCGATAATCAATTACGCCGCCACCGTGGCGACCCAAGGGGTCGTTGCCGCAGGCCTGCGGCATGATATTATGGAAATGCCGCACAATACGGCGGCGCGGTTGGCGGTGCCTTTTCCGCCAGTCATCTGATGCAGTTTTCTTGATTTACCGCTTAAAGACAGGAGGACAAAACACATGCCCGATTTTGCCAACATGACCCTTGCCCAGCTGGTGCGGCCGGAGGGCTACGCCTGTTCCTGCGGCAGGCACCACGTCTGCGCGCTGAAGTACCTGAACATTGGCCGGGGCATCATAACCGAGGTTCCGAAGATGGTTGCCGCGATGGGCAGGAAGAAGCCCTTCGTGGTCTGCGACGGCAACACCTGGGCGGTGGCCGGCAAGCGGGTGGACGAGATCCTCACCGCCGCGGGCATCGACCATATGGTATACGTGGTGCCGCTGGAGAAGCCTGGCAACGTGCGCATCGCCCCGGCGGAGTGGGAGACGGGCAGCATCATCATGCACTTCGACCCGACCTGCGACATGTTCCTGGCCGTGGGCAGCGGCGTGATCAACGACCTGTGCAAGGTGGCTGCCTATGCCACGGGCCTCCCCACCGCCGTGGTGGGCACCGCCCCTTCAATGGACGGCTACGCCTCCAACTCCAGCTCCATGGAGATGAACCACGTGAAGGTGTCGCTGTACAACCACGGCCCCGAGGGCATACTGCTGGATTCCGAAATTTTGGCTCAGGCCCCGATGCGGATGCTGTGGGCGGGGCTGGGGGACATGGTGGCCAAGTATGTCGCCCTCTGCGAGTGGCGGATCTCCCATATCGTGACCGGGGAATACTACTGCGAAGATGTGGCCGGGCTGATGCGCGCCGCCCTGCGCAAGCTGATGGCGGTCTCCGATCGCATCACCAGCCGGGATCCCGACGCCATCGCTGCCATCGCCGAGGGGCTGGTGCTGGCGGGAATCGGCATGGCCTATGCCCAAATCTCCCGTCCGGCCTCCGGGCTGGAGCACTACTTCAGCCATATGTGGGAGATGATGGCCCTGGAGCGGGGCGTGCCCTATGACCTGCACGGCATACAGGTGGGCGTGGGTACGCTGTTATCCATGAAAATCTACCGCAAGCTGCTCTCCGATGGCACCCGACCCGACCGGCAGAGGGCCGAAGCCCACATGCGCGCCTTTGATCGCGCCGAATGGGAAGCCCAGGTCCGGCGGATATTCGGCAAGACCGCGGACGAGATCATCGCCATCGAGGACAAGACCCGAAAGAACGACCCCACCCGCCATGCAAGGCGTTTGGACAACATCATCGCCCACTGGGATGACATATTGGCCATCATCCGGGAGGAATTGCCGGATTATGACTGGCTGTATGGTGTCATGGCTGCCACCGGAATGCCCCTTACCCCAGCCGACATCGACATCCCCACCGGGGACGTGGTAAACGCCTTCATCGGCGCCCGGGACATCCGCGACAAGTACCTGTCCTGCTCGCTGCTGTGGGATATGGGGCTGACGGAGGAATATGCGGCGTTTTTGGAGCGTGAGTCATAAATAGTTAACAGTCCTTTTAAGGCTCATTTCAGGAAGGGGATCTATACTTACACCATCGAAGGCAGAACGCCATCGTTGATATAGATCTTCTTCATTAAATCCCCTCCTGCATCAAACCCCCGGCGGTCAGCGCCGGGGGTTTGATATGTGGGTGTGTATCGTTGCAGACTAAAAAAATACCCCAAGCGCATCGGCCTGGTCGATGATGTCGTCGGCGTCGACGCCCTCCAGCACCAGCCGCAGCCGCCGGGCGGGTACGTCCATCTCCACGTCCATCACGCCATCCATGCCCAGCAGGGCATGGCGAATCTCCTCGCCGCACTGGGCGCAGTGGTTTTTGCCCACGCAGAACTGGCAGGGCAGGTAGCTGTAGTCGTACCAGGGGGAAGGGGTCATGGCTTCGGACACATCCCTTCGATGGCGGCGGTGAACTCGGGCATGTCCCGCTTCATCCGCAGGATGCCGCCGCCCCGGCGCATGAATACGTGCTCGGACTTCGCCTGGCAGACCAGCTCGCCGCTGCCTGTGTTGGTCATGTCGTAGCGCAGGGTCAGCACCACGCCGTTGAAGCTGTCAACCGCCACTGCGATTGCTATCGTATCCCCGAAGGTACAGGGCCTTTTGTACTGGCAGGACACCGCCCGCACCGGCGATATGATGCCCTCCGCCTCCATCCGGGCGTAGGGGAACCCCATCCGGTCCAAAAAGTCGATCCGCGCCTCCTCCATCCAGCGGATGTAGTTAGCGTGGTGGGCGATGCCCATCATGTCCGTCTCGTAGTACTGTACCTTTTTGGTGTAGGGTTGCATGGCGACACTTCCTTTGGCTTTCCTCTGATGCAAAGTATAGCATATCGCTCCCCGCTTGGCAAGGGAACTACCGCACAATACGGCGGTACGGTCGGCGGCTCCTTGACTTAGCCCCACTAAGCCTGCGGAAAATCGCCTTGAAATGCAGGCAAATCCACTCGAAATTGCATCTCCCTGCATTTTGAAACACACTCTAGTCTGCAAATTCCTTGACATACCAATTGGCCACCATAATTATGCAGTATTTCCCAAGGTTTGCACACGACCCTGGTATTGTGTATAATGGTGCTGTATTGGCAAGGAGGTGACGCGCATGGTTCGCGGTCGGTTTGCGCCAAGTCCCAGCGGGCGGATGCATCTGGGGAACGTTTTTTCAGCGCTGCTGGCGTGGCTGTCGGCGAAGTCGAAGGGCGGTCAGATCGTGCTGCGGGTGGAGGACCTGGACCCGGCCCGCAGCAAGCCGGCTTATGTGGAGGCCCTATTGGATGACCTCAAATGGCTGGGGCTCGACTGGGACGAACGGGCCGAGGACCAGAGCCGCCGGGGCAGGGCCTACGAGGCCGCGCTGGATCAGCTTCGGCGGATGGATCTGCTGTATCCCTGCTACTGCTCCCGGGACCAGCTTCACGCGGCATCCGCTTTGCAGGCAGCATCTGCCCCCCACGCCTCGGACGGGCGGATCATCTACGCCGGCACCTGCCGGAATCTGACGGCAGAGGATCGGGCGCAAAGGCTGCCCACCCGCTGCCTGCGGGTGAAGGTCCCCGACGAGACGGTGGCGTTTGTGGACGGTTTGCAGGGGCCCCAATCGCTGAACCTAAAGGCTGAGTGGGGGGATTTCATCGTTCGCCGCGCCGACGGCGTGGCAGCCTACCAGCTGGCGGTGGTCGTGGACGACGCCGCCTGCGGCGTGAGTGAGGTTGTGCGGGGTCGGGACCTGCTGTCCTCCACGCCGGTGCAGCTGTGGCTTTACCGGGTGCTGGGGCTGACCCCGCCGACGTTTGTCCATGTGCCCATGCTGTTGTCCGCCGACGGCCGCCGGCTGAGCAAGCGGGACCGGGATTTGGACCTGGGCGAGCTGCGCAATGTGTGGCCGCCTGAAAAGGTGATCGGCCTGCTGGCCTGGCGCTGCGGCCTGATCGACCGCTGGGAGGCGGTATCGCCCCGGGAGCTGGTGGCGGATTTCGACTGGAATCGCGTCCGCCGGGAGGACATCGTGATGGCGCTGCCTCAATGATAATGCATAATACACCCAAAATACTTGTGGTATCGCTCTTTTTCTGCTATAATACCCACAGCTGAACAGAGAAGGAATACCCTTTTTTTCAATATGATTGAAGGAGTGATGGAAAATGAAAACCCTGAACCTGTTGGGCTTTGACTTCGGCGCATCCAGCGGCCGGGCGATGCTGGGCACGCTGTCGGGCGGCAGGCTGGAGATCCGGGAGATCCACCGCTTTTCCAACGACCCGGTGACGCTGTGCGGCCGCTTCGTGTGGGACGTGCCCCGCCTGTTCTATGAGATGAAGCAGGCGCTGCTCAAAATCTCCCACATGGATGTGAAGGTGGATGCCATCGGCATCGACACCTGGGGTGTGGACTACGGGCTGTTGGACAAGAACGGCCGTCTGTTGGGCCTGCCGGTGCACTACCGCGACGAGCGCACCGACGGGATGCGGGAAAAGGTGCGCGAGGTCATTCCCGACGCCGAGCTGTTTGCCCGCACGGGCCTGGCATACAACTCCTTCAATACGCTGTACCAGCTGTACGCCATGCGCCAGGAGGGCGACCCCACGCTGGACATGGCTCACGACCTGCTGTTCATGCCCGACCTGCTGGCCTGGCTGCTGACGGGGGAGAAGGGCACCGAGTATACCATCGCCTCCACCAGCCAGCTGCTCAACCCCTACACCCGGGATTGGGACAAGGAGCTGCTGGAGAAGCTGGACATCCCCACCGCCATGTTGGGCGAGGTGAAGCTGCCCGGCACCGTGCGGGGCACGCTGCTGCCCGACATCGCCAGGGAGTGCGGCGTCGGTCAGATCCCGGTGATCGCCGTGGGCGGCCATGATACCGCCAGCGCCGTCGCCGCCGTGCCCGCGAGGGATTCCGACTTCGCCTACATCAGCTCCGGGACCTGGTCGCTGCTGGGCGTGGAGATCCCCGGCCCCAAGTGCGAGGAGGGCGTCATGAACGCCAATTACACCAATGAGGGCGGCGTCAACGGCTCCATCCGTCTGCTGAAGAACATCATGGGCCTGTGGATCATTCAGGAGTGCAAGCGGGAATGGGACCGCCGCAGCGACGCGGTGGATTTCGCCGGCCTGGTGGAGCTGGCCGTAAAGGCCCCCGCCTTCAAGGCGATGATCGACGTGGACGACCAGTGCTTCATGGCCCCCGGCGACATGCCCGCCCGCATCCAGGAATACTGCCGCAAAACCGGCCAGGACGTGCCCCAGGGCCGTGGCGAGATCTCCCGCGTGGTGTACGAGAGCCTGGCGCTGAAGTATCGCTGGGCCATCGAGCGGCTGGAGCAGGACATCCTGAAGAAGCCCATCAAGAGCCTGAACATCGTGGGCGGCGGCAGCAAGAACATATTGCTGAACAAGTTCACCGCCGAGGCCATCAAGCGCCCCGTGATCACCGGCCCCAGCGAGGGCACCGTGATTGGCAACCTGCTGATGCAGGCCATTGCCCTGGGCGGGATAGAGGATATCTGGGCGCTGCGCAAGGTGGTGGAGGCGTCCTTCCCCACCGATACATACCTGCCCGAGACTGACGGCGCGGCCTGGGACGCGGCTTATGTCCGCTATACAAAGCTGTTCGGATGAGAAAATGAGGAATGTGGAGCGGGGAATCGGGGATGCAGATGGCCGGTGGCTTGCCAGGTGAGCGCGTCTTTTCCCCTTCCCGGCTCCGTGCTGGATGATATGATATTCAACTTTGAACACAACGCCCTCCCCGGCTCGCTGGAGCTGGCGTACCTGGGGGATTCGCTATATGACCTTTACGTGCGGGAGCACCTGATCGCCAAGGGTGGCAGGGTGCGTGCGATGCACCGGGAGGCCATCTCGCTGGTATGTGCGCACGCCCAAAGCGAGGCGCTCTCCCGCGTCGCGGAGGCGCTGACCGAAGCCGAAAAGGACGTGGTGCGGCGCGCCCGCAACGTACACCAGAGCCCGCCCAAAAACGCCGACCCCGGCGAGTACCACCACGCCACCGCCCTGGAGGCGCTCATCGGCTGGCTGTACGTCACCGGCCAGCGGGACAGGATGAACGAGATACTGAGTCTGGCGCTGCCGGAGGAGGAATTCTGATTTGTCGAGCCTTGCCCGACAAATCAGAATGGGCTTAATAAGGAACTGGGGTGATGACTCCCTCTGACTCCCCCAGTCAGCTTCGCTGACAGCCCCCTCAAGGAGGGGGCCTGAATGGGAGCCTGAGCAGATCCTTGTCTCAGCGCTTTCCAAAAGCCTCCCTCTCAGAGGGAGGTGGCCCCGTAGGGGCCGGAAGGAGTCCGTTACCCCATATCCTGACTAACACCATCAGAATTTGAGTGGCGAGTGAAGGAGAAAACAAGCCCATGAACACCAAAGACGACAACCGCCGAGGGCCCTATACCGGCAATCGCGCACAGGGACCGGGACGCAGGACCTATCCCGACGCTGTAAACGGACCCCGGGTGGGCCGCATCGCGCCCAACGTGCCCCGGGCGCAGCGGGTGGACGGAGATGAGGCGCAGGACAACCGTCCCGCTGAAAGACCCGCCAGGGGCGGCGACTTCCACCGCGGCGCCGCCTACCGCGCACCCACCGGAGCGCGCCAGTACAAGCGGGAGATGGACGGCGTGACCCCGGAGCTTCCGGAGGACGACCACATCCTGGTCGGGCGCAATCCCATCCGGGAGGCGCTGCGAGCCGGCAGGCCCGTGGAAAAGCTGCTGGTGGCGTCGGGCGACCTGTCCGGCGGGGCCCAGGAGATCGTGCGCCTGGCCAGGGAGGCCGGGGCCGTGGTGCAGCGGGTCGACCGGACCCGGCTGGATCAGATCTACCCCGCCCACCAGGGCATGCTGGCCTACGTGGCGGCGGTGAGCTATGTGGAATTGGAGGACATACTCTCCGCGGCCGAGGCGAAGGGGGAGGACCCCTTCATCATACTGTTGGACGGCATCACCGATCCCCACAACCTGGGAGCCATCGTGCGCTCGGCGGAGTGCGCCGGGGCCCACGGCGTGGTGATTCCCGAGCGCCGCGCGGCAGGGCTGACCCCAACGGTGGCCAAGGCGGCGGCGGGAGCGTTGAACTACATGCCCATCGCAAGGGTGAAGAACCTGAACCGGGTCATCGAGGCGCTCCAGGAGAAGAACATATGGGTCGTGGGCACAGCCATGGACGGTGAAAACGCCTTCACTGCCGATTTCAGCGGTCCCATCGCGCTGGTGATCGGCTCGGAGGGCGAGGGCATCGCCCGATTGACGCTGGAGAAGTGCGACCGGACGGTGGCGCTGCCCATGAAGGGGCGCATCGAATCGCTGAACGCCTCGGTGGCGGCGGGGATACTCATGTATGAGATTGCCCGCGCGAGGGCAACGTGAAAGGCAAGGGCGCGGGCAGGGCCCCGCAACGCATGCTGATCGTGGACGGCTACAACATCATCAACGCCCGGCGCAGCGGTGGCATGGACAGCTATTCCCTGGCGGACGCGAGGGAAAAGCTGCTTTCCGACCTGATGGACTACGCGGGCTATTCCGCGCAGCAGGTGGTGCTGGTGTTCGACGCATGGATGTCCGATCGCACCGTGCGCACCGAGGAGCGCCATGGACTGGTCACCGTGGTCTATACCCAGAAGGGGGAGATCGCGGACCGCTACATCGAGCGGCTGTGCGACGAGCTGGCGGGGGATATCGAGCTGCATCGCCTGGAGGTGCGCGTGGCGTCCTCCGACGCGCTGGAGCAGACCATCATACTGGGCCGGGGGGCCACCCGCATGTCTGCCCGGGAGCTGATGATTGAAATGGACCAATTGCGCAACACGGGCATACGCCAGGTAATCGGGAAGCCCGTCTCACGGCGCAATCCCATCGGGGAACGCCTGTCCCCCGAGGTACGGGAGCGCCTGGAGCAGATGCGGAAAGGATACAACAACAGGGGATGACCATGGTTACGACACGCGATTTTGACAGCATGACGGATGAGCAGGTGGTTGTATTGGCCCAGGAGACCGACAGCCCCGCGCTGGAATACCTGCTGAACAAATACAAGAATTTCGTGCGCACGAAGGCGCGCAGCTACTTCCTGATCGGCGCGGATCACGAGGACATCGTGCAGGAGGGCATGATCGGCCTCTACAAGGCGATTCGCGACTACAAGGCCGAGCGGCTGTCGTCCTTCCGGGCGTTTGCCGAGCTGTGCGTCACAAGGCAGATCATTACCGCCATCAAGACGGCCACCCGCCAGAAGCACATCCCCCTGAACAGCTATATTTCGCTGAACAAGCCCATCTACGAGGAGGATTCCGACCGCACGCTGCTGGACGTGATCACCGAGGAGGGCATGTCCAACCCCGAGGAGATGATCATCGACCGGGAGGACCTGTCTGTGATCGAGGGCAAAATCGGCCAGATGCTCTCCGACCTGGA
>ONJE01000291.1 GCA_900318045.1 uncultured Eubacteriales bacterium | reverse complement strand
GGGTGGCAGCCTGACGGATGACTTTCAGCCATCCGCAGCCTGCAAATTCCTTGACTTACCGCCAGTAAGCCTGCGAAATTTGCAGGCCACGCCTGACTAGAATTCACCTCGCCATACCACCACCCAATTATGCGGTATTTCCTTAATTCTCAATCCTCGATGCTTTGTTGTCCTTTTCAGCCCTGTTGTCGTCCTCCGGCTGCGCACTCAGCTTCTCCACCACGGCCCACTCCACCCTGCGATCGGCGATCTGCTCGACGCTGATGCGCAGGCCGAAGCACTCCACCACCGGGTGTTCGCCGTCGGAAGGGATCTCGGTCAGACGGCTGAAGACCAGGCCGCCCAGGGTGTCGTATTCCAGGTCATCGGGCAGTTGTATGTCCAGGGCGTTGGCCACGCTCTCCAGCTCTGCCGAGCCGGAGATGCGCCAGCGCCCGCCGGACAGCCGGGTGATTTCCGGCTCCTCCTTGGGGTCGAATTCGTCATAGATGTTGCCGACGATCTCCTCCAGCAGGTCCTCCAGGGTGATTAAGCCGCTGGTGCCGCCGTATTCGTCCACCACGATGGCCATGTGCTGCTTGCGGGACTGCATCTCCTGAAACAGTACGTCCGTGCGCACCGATTCCGGCACGAAGTGGGCGGGTCGCACCAGCGCACGCAGGGGTACGTTGCGTCCGTCCGCCCGGCTGAGCAGGTAATCGCGGGTGGTCAGTATGCCCAGCACGTTGTCGATGCTGCCCTCGTACACGGGAAAGCGGGAAAGGCCGCTCTGGCGGATGGTCTCCAATATTTCGGCGTCGGTGGATTCGATGTCGATGGCGGTGATGTCCTTGCGGTGAATCATGCAGTCGCCGGCGTTCATGTTGTTGAACTCGAAAATGTTCTCGATCATCTCCCGCTCGTCGGCCTCGATGGCGCCCTTCTCCTCGCCGATGTCCACCATCTGCATGATGTCCTCTTCGGTCACGGCGTCCCCGACGTCGGCAGGCTTGATGCGAAAGGGCTTCAGCACCAGCACGCCCAGGGCCATGCACAGCCGGGTGACGGGGGAGAGGATCATCATCGTCCAGTCCGCCACCGGCGCGATGGCATCCAGCAGCGGGTTCCGGAAGTGGGCGCCCAGATGCCCGGGAATCGCCCCGGCCACGGTCAGACTGACCAGCGTGAAGGGCAGCAGCCCGTACAGCGCGAATTTGATGATGTTCCCGTCGACGCGCCCGTACAGCAGTGCGAACAGCGACGTGAAGGCGATCAGCACCAGGCAGATCCATGACATGCGGAACTCGCCGAAGGGTCGCTCGGCCTTGCGAACCAGTTTCAGGACGCGGCGCGCCTTGGCATCGCCGATATCGGCCTTCTTTTGGGTCTCGCCCTCGTCGACAAAGGGAACGACGGCCTCGGCCATGCGCACGATCGCCGCCAGTGTAAGCGCAATAAAAATGACAATACTCGGACCGAACGGGTCGTCCATGAAAGGGAAACCTCCTTGATTGGGTCGCTGAAATGGTATACATACCCATTATAGCAGATTTCAGCCGCTTTTCATGCGCGATGTGCAAATTTAATGTAATAATGATATAATGCCGCGAACAGCAAATCCCAAAGGGATTTGCGCCACCCCTGGTCACCGGACATTAGAGTGTGTTTCTAAAATGCATGAAGTGCATTTGGCTGGAAACTTCGTTGCAGTTACGGCGTCTTTGCCTGCATTTCTGCGTTGATTTCCCTTGACTTGGCTCCGGGGCCTTCCGGGCGCTCGAACCCAGCAAGCCTGCGGAAAATCGCCTTGAAATGCAGGCAAATCCACTCGAAACTGCATCTCCCTGCATTTTGAAACACACTCTAACCATTGTATTCTGATTTATCGGGCATCAGCTCGCTGAATCGTAAATGTCACGAGTCCAACCATACCGTCAGGAGTCTATGATCATGGATGCTACGAGCAAGAACAGCATAATATCAACACTCATGACTGAGCAGAAGCCCTCGACCCTGTTTCGAGCCCTGCTGGCCTCGGGGAAGCTGGCCGAGGCCCTCCCGGAGCTTATGGCATGCGTGGGTGTGCCCCAGAACCCGCTGTACCATCCGGAGGGGGATGTGTTCGAGCACACGATGCTGGTGGTGGACTGTGCCGCTGCGCTGCGCGAGAAGGCGAAAAACCCGCTGGGCTTCATGCTTTCAGCCCTTACGCATGATTTGGGCAAGGCCATCGCCACCCAGGTGCAGCCGGGCGGGAAGATTACCGCCTATGGGCACGAGGTGGCAGGCCTGCCCCTGTGCCGGGATCTGCTGGGCAGGCTGACGGACGACGGCGCGCTGATCGACTATGCGGAAAACATGATGTGGCTGCACATGCGGCCCAACGTGCTGGCCAAGTGTCGTTCAAAGAAGAAAAAGACGCGGCAGCTGTTCGATTTGAGCCTGTGTCCCGAAGACCTGATCCTGCTGTCCCGGGCGGATGCCTCCGGCAAATTGGACGCGCCCTACGATGAAGAGTGCGAGGCCTTCCTGCGCCAGCGGCTGGAGGATTATCGCCGGATCGTCGCCCTGCCGATGGTCACCCGGGAGGATCTGCTGGCCGCGGGCTTCTCGCCGGGAGTAGCGCTGGAGGCGGCCCTGGCCCGCGCCCGGCAGCTGCACTTTTCCGGTTATGACTGCCAGCACGCGATCCGACAGGTGACGGCGGAGGCGCGGAGCGGGAGGAAGCTGTAAAATGACAATTGAACATGCGGCGGTAAAACAATGCGTTTCCTGTTGCCTTTCCAGGGATTGGGAAATGTGATATAATGAATCCCCCGGATGCATAATACAACGACGATGGAGATATAAAGAAGCTGGTTGGACAGATGCTGGCCGCGCAGATCCTTTCCGCGCTGACGGTATCGCTGTGTTTGCTCATCGACAACCTGATGATCGGACGCTTTCTGGGTGAGGGCGCGCTGTCGGCCTATGGGCTGGCCGGCCCGGTGCTGCTGATCATCGGTGCGATCGGCAGTATGCTGTGCGCGGGGGCACAGGTGGCCTGCAGCAAATCCCTGGGACGGGGCGACAAGCTGGAGACGGACGTGGGCTATTCTTCCTCCGTGGCCCTGGCCGCCGCGCTTTCGCTGGTTTTTACGCTGTTGGTAGCGCTTTTGCGCGTGCCGCTGGCGCGCATGCTCGGCGCGAAGGACCCGGTTTTGCTCGCGGACACCAGCAGCTACATGGCGGGCTTCGTCATCGGCGCGCCGGCTTCCATGGGGGCGCTGATCCTCGTGCCGTTTTTGCAGATGGCCGGGCAGGGGAACCTGCTGATCGTAGCCGTGCTGGGCATGACTGTCGCGGATGTAGCCCTGGACTGGCTGAACGTCAGCGTGTTCCACGGGGGCATGTTCGGCATGGGGCTGGCCTCGGCGCTGAGCTATTACGTGGCCGTGTTCATCGGCGGCAGCTATTTCCTGTCGAAGAATTGCGTGTTCACATTCTCGACCGGGAATATCCACTGGCGCAAGATCCGCGAGCTGGTGGCCGGCGGCATTCCCACGGTGGTCGGCATGGCTTCCACTGTGGTGCTGGTATTCGCTGTAAACAAGCTGCTGCTGGACCTGGGCGGCAAGGCGGCGGTGGCGGCCTACGCCGTGATCACCTCCGTCTGCAACGGAGCCAACTGCATCAGCACGGGCATGGGCGGCGTGGCGCTGACCCTCTCCGGCGTGCTGTACAACGAGGAGGACCGCGCCGGGCTTTCGGAGCTGCTGGGGCTGATCGCCCGGTGGGCGGTGGTGCTGGGCACGGCGGCGATGGCGCTGCTGATGATCTTCGCAGGCCCGTTGGCGACGCTGTTTATTCCCGGGGGCGGAGACAGCCGGGCCATGGCGATAACGGGGCTGCGGATGTTCGCGCTGGGACTGATCCCCTGTTGTATGAGCAATGGGCTGCGCAACTGCTACCAGGGTACGGGGCGGGTTCGCCTGATGGAAGTGATAAGCGTGATGGCCAACGCGGTGCTGCCGACGCTGGCGGCGTTCGCGCTGGGCAGGCTCACGGGTTTGAAGGGCGTGTGGCTGTACTTCGCCGCCGGGGAGACGCTGACGCTGGCGGGTATCCTGGGCTATGTGTGGCTCAAAAAGGGCGGCGTCACCTGGCGGGCGGAGGACATATTGCTGCTCCGGGACAGCTTTGGCGTGCCGGAGCGTGACAAGCTCGAGGCGATTCTGCGGGACATGGGTGGGGTGATGGACTATTCCCGGGCCGCGTCTGAGTTCGGCATAGCGCACGGCGGCAGCGAGCGCCTTGCCAGTCATCTGGCGATGTGCGTTGAGGAGATGGGCGGCAACATTGCCCGCCATGGTTTCGGAGCGGACGGAAAGAACCGACTCGCCATGCGCCTGCAGGTGAAGGACGGACGCTGGACGCTCCG
The DNA here is from genome assembly GCA_900318045.1 of uncultured Eubacteriales bacterium. Classification (GTDB taxonomy): domain Bacteria; phylum Bacillota; class Clostridia; order Christensenellales; family Aristaeellaceae; genus UBA2862. The sequence goes on along the minus strand of ONJE01000291.1, from coordinate 2,040 downwards.
CTTCCGGGACGACTGCATGGCTTTCGACCCCGTCAGCCATGTGGGGAACGGCGATAGCGAGGGCATGGGCATACGGCTCGCCATGCGCATGGCGGACGAAGCGCGCTATACCTATTCCATGAATCTGAACAACCTGACCCTCGTGCTCAGGGAAATACCGCACAATACGGCGGCACGGGCGCCCGGGGACGCGCCAAAGTGGACCGGACGGGCCAACTTTACACAAAGCCGTTGACAGCTAAAATAGGAAGGTGTTATACTTCGCGTGATGATGCCGGATGCGCCCGCGGGTCTGATACTGGGACCGGCGGGCGTTTTAATGACCGACTGGAGGGCACGACTATGTTGATGACCGGGGCGCAGATACTGATGGAATGCCTGCTGGAGCAGGGGGTGGACATTGTCTTCGGCTTTCCGGGAGGAACGATACTGCACGTCTACGACGCGCTGGTGGGTTATCTTGGCATTACCCACGTCCTGACGGCCCACGAGCAGGGGGCCTGCCACGCGGCGGACGGCTACGCCCGTGCCACCGGTCGGGTAGGGGTGTGCTTCGCGACCTCCGGCCCCGGAGCCACCAACCTGGTCACCGGCATCGCCACCGCCTACATGGATTCCTCGCCGGTGGTCTGCATCACCTGCAATGTGGGCCTGCCCCTGCTGGGCAAGGATTCCTTCCAGGAGGTGGACATCACCGGCGTCACCATGCCCATCACCAAGTGCAACTACCTGGTACGTGATGTTTCGGACCTGGCCGATACCCTTCGGGAGGCCTTCGCCATCGCCCGCAGCGGCCGGCCGGGCCCGGTGCTGATCGACATTCCGAAGAACGTCACCCAGGACATGGCCGACTACGTGCCGCTCGACAGGAATGAGCATGGCAAGGCGGGGCGGCTGGCCCAGCTGATGAAGCGCTCCAGCCAGGATTTCCGCGCCGCGGAACCGGACTACCGCGACATCGATATCCTGGCAGATATGATCCGCGTATCCCAGCGTCCGATGCTGATCTGCGGCGGCGGCGTGGTGCGCAGCCGGGCCGACCGGGAGTTTGAAACCTTCGCCGACCGCATCGACGCGCCGGTGGGCATCACCGTGATGGGCGCGGGCGGCTTCCCGGGGCTGAACCCGCTGGCCACAGGGCTGGTGGGTATGCACGGCAGCCAGGCCAGCAACATGGCTGTGGATGCCTGTGACCTGCTGATCGCCGTGGGCTGCCGCTTTTCCGACCGGGTGGCGTTGAAGCCCGGCAGCTTTGCCCGCAACGCCAAAGTGGTGCAGATCGACATCGACCGCAGCGAGATCAACAAGAATGTGGAGACCGACCACCACATCGTCGGCGACGCAAAGCGGGTGTTACAGCTGCTGAACGAACGGTTGGAGCAGCAGGAGCACGCCAAGTGGAAGGATTATGTGTTCTCCTTCAAAACAGAGACCGAGTACGACGAGGCCAGCGACCACATGACGCCCAGCCAGGTGCTGGACACCATCGCGAAGGTCGTGCCCCGCGACGCCATATTTGCTACCGACGTGGGGCAGCATCAGATGTGGGCCATCCAGCACCTGCACTTCGAATACTCCGGCCAGCTGGTGACCTCCGGCGGCTTCGGCACGATGGGCTTCGGCCTGGGCGCGGCCATCGGGGCCCAGGCGGGCAACCTGAATAAGCCCGTGTTGCTGATCACCGGCGATGGCAGCTTTCGCATGAACCTGAATGAGCTTTCCACGGTCCAGTACTACGGCCTGCCGATCATCATCGTAGTGTTCAACAACGGGACGCTGGGCATGGTGCGCCAGTGGCAGACACTCACCTGCAATGGCCGCTACAGCGAGACCACGCTGGACCGGGGGCCGGATTTTGTGAAGCTGGCCCAGGCCTACGGGCTGAAGGGCTGCCGGGTGACGGAGGTGGCTGAGCTGGAAGTGGCGCTGGAGGACGCTCTCGCGGGCAGACAGGCTGCGGTGATCGACTGCGTCATCGACATCAATGAGATGGTGCGGCCCATGGTGGGCGGCGGCAGCGACATCACAAGGTTCATGGTG
>ONJE01000290.1 GCA_900318045.1 uncultured Eubacteriales bacterium | reverse complement strand
AAAAGCCCCGCCCGCGGCGTACATGCCGCCGCGTACGATTAAAGATCGGGGCGCTCCGCCCCCGATACCCCCGGCAAGTTAGCGTTGTTAAGGATTGCGGCAGCAGCTATTTCTAATCCCTATTCCCTAATCCCTAATCCCTGCGCGTCATCTCGATAAATCAGAATTCCCAAGGAGCCACGCCATGCCCATCATCCTCACCGCCATCGTCGAAACCCTGTTCTATCTCCTCTCCATACCCCTCTGCGCGGCGTTCACGCTGACCACGGCGGGCGGGGTGCGCTGCGGGGTGGGCGTCAGCGCCTTCGATCCGCGCCAGGCGCTTCGCAGGGCGCGGGCGTACAGGCCCGTCAAAAGGCGGCGCAAACGCGGCGCAAGGCCCGCATGGCCTCTCGTCAGGCAGCTTCGCGGGGCGCGCATCCGCCTCCGGGGCCGGCTGGGCCTGGGCGACGCCGCCGCCACGGCCCTGGCCTGCGGGGCGCTGCGGGGGCTGGCCGCCGCCCTCGGTTCCCATGCGGGGCGGGTGGAGGTGGACGTGACCCCGGTGTTCGCGGGAGATGTCTGCCTGGAGCTGACGGGTATGATCCGGCTTCGCACCGGGCAGATTATGACCGCGATCATCAAAAACCAAATCGACAACATCCACAGGAGGATTGCCAGATGGACAAGCATCCCATTGAAGGCCTGATGACCACCACCCTGGAGAGCATCCGGGACATGATCGACGTGAACACCGTCGTAGGCGAGCCCATCGCCACGGCGGATGGCGCCACCGTGGTGCCGATCTCGCGGGTCAGCTTCGGCTTCGTGGCCGGCGGCGGCGAGATGAAGCCCGCCTCAACCGCCGCCCAGCCCCCCGAGCCCCCCTTCGCCGGCGGCGCGGGCGCGGGCGTGACCGTGCAGCCCCTGGGCTTCCTGGTCACCGGCCCCGACGGCGTGCGCCTGATGCCCGCCCAGTGCTACCAGCCCATCGACCGCATCATAGAGCTCATCCCCCAGGTGGTGGCGGAGCTGAGGAAGATGAATGGGTGAAATCTGAATGGAGGAGACATTTACGGATATGCAAAGGGAAGTATAAAGGGAAGAGGGAACAGGGAACAGGGAACAGGAATGGCGGCTGGCGCGTGGATTATGAGAACGTACAACACCCTTTTCGAATCAATGTCATTGTGGTGCCAATAACGCCGCTACAGGGTTTTCAGGGATTTCACGTCTCTTTTTTCGCGGGAACGTTTCTTTTGCCCTGGTTGTATCGTTTCGCGCGCGGCTTTTCCTGTTCCCTGTTCCCTGTTCCCTGCTCCCTGTTCCCTGTTCCCTGCTCCCTGCTCCCTGTTCCCTGCTCCCTGTTCCCTGTTCCCTGTTCCCTGTTCCCTGCTCCCTGTTCCCTGTTCCCTGTTCCCTGTTCCCTTTGAGAATCTATCCCAAATCTTCACTTGCATATTTCCCCCCTCCCGGCTATACTACTATAATAGATTCATATAGCACAACGAGGGAAGGAAGTCTACACATGAAGGTCAGAAATCTCGTTTCCAAGCGCTTCAAGGAGACCCCGGCGGACTGTGTGATCGCGTCCCAGGCGCTGATGATGCGCGGCGGCTACATCAAGCCCGTGGGCAACGGCATATTCACGCTGTTCCCCATCACCAAGCGCATCACGTCCAAGATCGAGAACATCATTCGCCAGGAGATGAACCGAATCGACGGCCAGGAAGTGCTGTTCCCGGTGACGATGCCGGCGGACCTGTGGCGCAAGTCGGGCCGCTACGACAGCATCGGTTCCGAACTGCTGCGCTTCAGGGACCGCTCCGGCGGCGACATGGTGCTGGGCATGACCCACGAGGAGGCCTCCGTCCACCTGATGACCGACGTGGCCGATTCCTACACCCAGTACCCCTTCATGATCTACCAGATCCAGACCAAGTTCCGCGACGAGCCCCGCTGCCGCGGCGGCCTGATCCGCGTGCGCGAGTTCACCATGAAGGACGCCTACTCCTTCCACACCTCCCAGGAGGACCTGGAAAAGTACTACGCCCGCTGCTACGACGCCTACAACCGCATCTACGCCCGCTGCGGCGTGCCCGAGGTGGTGGCGGTGGCCTCCGACAGCGGCATGATGGGCGGCAAGGTCAGCCACGAATACATGCTGCTGACCGACGTCGGCGAGGACACCATCGTGCTGTGCCGCGACTGCGACTACCGCGCCAACATGGAGGCGGCCCCCTGCCTGCTGACCAACGAGCCCGGCGAAATCGCGCCCCTGGAGAAGGTTTCCACCCCGAACTGCAAGACCATCGAGGACCTGTGCGCGTTCCTGAAGATCAGGCCGCAACAGACCTGCAAGGCGGTCATGTACCAGCGCAACGCCGACGACAGCTTCGTGATCGTGTTCATCCGGGGCGACCTGGACGTGAACGAGACCAAGCTGCGCAACTTCCTGAAGGCCGAGGTGCACCCGGCGGTCGTCACCGAAGGCAGCGGCATCCACGCCGGCTTCACCGGCCCCATCGGCCTGCCCGCGGGCGTGACCGTGGTCTATGACAACTCCCTGAAGGGCATCGAGTGGTTCGCCACCGGCGCCTGCGAAGACGACATGCACTACGTGGGCTTCAACATCGCCCGCGATGTCGGCAATGTGGACTACGTGGACGTGGCCAAGGCCATCGACGGCGGCATCTGCCCGAAGTGCGGCAAGCCCCACATCTACACCAGCCGCGGCATCGAGGTGGGCAACATCTTCCAGCTGGGCACCAAGTACACCGAGTCGATGGACATGACCTACGTGGACCAGGACGGCTCCCTGAAGCACCCCATCATGGGCTGCTACGGCATCGGCGTGGGCCGGCTGGCCGCCTCCGTGTGCGAGGCGCACCGGGACGACTACGGCCCCATCTGGCCCATGAGCATCGCCCCCTGGCACGTGCAGATCTGCTCGCTGCGCGCCGACCAGAGCGAGGTCGCCGAGGCCAGCCAAAAGCTGTACGATGAACTGACCGCGAAGGGCGTCGAGGTGCTCTGGGACGACCGCAGCGTCTCCGCCGGCGTCATGTTCTCCGACGCGGACCTGTTCGGCGTGCCCCTGCGCATCGTCGTCAGCCCCAAGGGCCTGAAGAACGGCACCATCGAAATCGCCACCCGCGACAAATCCATGAAGGAGATCGTGCCGAAGGACGAGGCGGTGGACTTCGCATATGATTACGTGGTGAAGGAACTGGAAAAGCTGGATTGCCGGCTGTAAGATAAGAATATAAACAAAGCGCTTGCAATTTGCAGGCGCTTTGTTTATGCTATTCTCAATCTGTAACTGTTCAGTCGCATACAAAGTCTGATTTATCGAGGCGTTGCGCAGGGATTAGGGATTAGGGAATAGGGACTAGAAATAGCAGCTGCCGCGACCAAAAGCCTTCCCCTTCAGGGGGGCCGTAGGCCCTAGCGAGCCTGCGAGCGTCAGGTGGGCCGCCGTAGGCGGGCCGGGAAGAGGTCGGTCCCCCCTGCGGTATCGACGGATTGCGCGCTTTCCTCAAGGAGAACGACCTCTTCCGTCTTTCCCGGAACAATGCAAGCATTTTCCGGGAAATCCACCTTCCCCTGAACCGCTCCCTTCGGTCGCTGGGGAAGGCTTTG
>ONJE01000287.1 GCA_900318045.1 uncultured Eubacteriales bacterium | reverse complement strand
AAGATCGGGGCGCTCCGCCCCCGATACCCCCGGCAAGTTAGCCCAAATGCCTCCCCTGAAAGGGGAGGTGGCGCGCAGCGCCGGAGGGGTTCTCTCAGCCCGCGAAGACTCACAATTTCCTTAACAGCCAAGCGTCCATTTGCATAGTCTGTCAATGGCAGGAAAACCCGGGAGACATCCCGGGGTATAAAGTTCTCACGAATTAACAAAAGTTAGATATATCTAACTATCGAAAGATGCTATACTGTTGCCAATGGAACCAAGGGAGGTTTGAGCGTGAATATGGAGGTTGTTCGGGGTTTATTGATCCCCTTTGTGGGCACATCGCTGGGCGCGGCGTGCGTATTCTTCATGCGGGGCAGGCTGAACGCCATGGTGCAGCGGGCGTTGACGGGCTTTGCCGCAGGGGTGATGGTGGCGGCATCGGTGTGGAGCCTGCTGCTGCCCGCCATTGAACAGAGCAGCGGCATGGGCCCGCTGGCCTTCCTGCCCGCCGTGGTGGGCTTTTGGCTGGGCGTGCTGCTCCTGCTGCTGCTGGACAAGGTGGTCCCCCACCTGCACGCGGGGTTGAACGAGGAGGAGGGCCCGCGCAACACGCTGGCGCGGACCACGAAGCTGGTGCTGGCGGTCACGATCCACAACCTGCCCGAGGGCATGGCCGTGGGCGTGGTGTACGCGGGGCTGCTCCAGGGCCAGGCGGGCATCACCGCCGCCGGAGCGCTTGCCCTGGCGCTGGGCATCGCGATACAGAACTTCCCCGAGGGCGCGATCATCTCCATGCCCCTGCGTGCCGAGGGCGCCGGCAAGGGCAGGGCGTTCCTGTACGGCGTGCTCTCCGGCGCGGTGGAGCCGGTGGGGGCGCTGCTGACGATCTGGTTTTCATCGCTGGTAGTGCCCGCGCTGCCCTACATGCTCTCATTCGCCGCCGGCGCGATGATCTACGTGGTGGTGGAAGAGCTGATCCCCGAAACCCAGGCCGGGGCCCATTCCAACATGGGTACGCTGATGTTCGCCCTGGGCTTCACGGTGATGATGACGCTGGATTGCGCGCTGGGGTGAGACAGGAAAGCGCCCTGACCCTGTGTTGGCGCAACAGCGGCGGCGCCAGCGCCGCCACAGCATCTTCCAATCGGAATGCCATGGCGGCTCTGGCGCCGCCGCTACAATGCCAATGTATGAATCTGTCAGGCCGCTACTCTTCCTTCTGCCACCGCTCGTAGACCTCCGGGCAATACCCCACGGCGGCCTTTTTGCCGTTGCGCACGATGGGCTGCCGCAGCACTTGCGGGTGCTCAAGCAGTGCGTCCTCCCTTTGGGCGGCGGCGGTGTACTTCACCAGAGCCAGGGCATCCCGGTCCCGGGCGTCCTCATCCAGCAGCGCATCGACGCCGCCGCAAGCCTGTGCCACGCTGCGCAGCTCCCCCTTGCTGATGCCCTTGTCCAGCAGGTCGATCACCTGGGCCCTGATGCGGCGTTCCTTGAACCAGCGCTCGGCCTTGCGGGTGTCGCTGCTCTTCTTCGTCCCGAAGATCTGGATGTTCATGCGCCCTCCTCCTCGGCGTTCAACAGCGCGAAGTAGTGATCGTGGGCCGCCTCGTATTCCCGGTTGAAGGCTTCGTCCTTGCCGGAGTGCAGGCGGGAGACGTAATCGTGGATCTCATGCTTGATCTCCGGCTTGACCCGCGCGATGGTAAACACGCCCACGTTGGAGCAGATATCCGAGATGCGCTCGATGTCGGAGAGCATGTTCAAAAACTCCGTGCCGGCCAGCACCGAGCACTGGTGCAGCCGCAGGCGCTCCAGGTGGTTCTGGCGCAGGGCGTTGACCATGTCGTCCACGACCTCCTCCAGGGGTTCGATGTGGGCGGCGGCCTTGGCGTCGCACTTTTCAAAGGTCCGGCCGGTGTAGTTCAGCACCGCCCGCAACAGGTCCCGCACCACGGCAAGCTCCTTCAGCGCGGTTTCGGAGAAGATCACACCCTCCTTATTCATCTCCTCGGCGTCCTCGGCAATGTTCATGGCATGGTCGCCCAGGCGCTCGAATTCGGAAATGGTGGAATAATAGTGGTTCATGATCTCCGAATGCTCGTCCGAGGAAATGTGGGCCGAGATCTGCATCAGGTAGCCGCTGACCCGGTCCGCCATGATGTCCAGGGCATCCTCATCGGCGCGGATGCGGTCCATGAGGTCGGCGTCAAAGCTGTTGACCACGTCAAAGGCGCGGTAGATGTTGCACTCCGCCACCCGAAACATCTCCATCAGCACGTCGTAGCAGGCGTTGAAGGCCAAGCCGGGGGTGGCCAGGAACACGGGGTTCAGGCCGTCCAGCACCCGCAGCTCCTGGGCCTGGGGCGTCGCGAGGGCCTCGGCGGGCTCGTCCTTCACCAGCTTCAGGCTCAGCTTCTCAAACAGTCCCATCGCCGGCAGCAGTAACAGTGCGCTGGTAAGGTTGAACACGGTGTTGACGTTGGCGATGTCACCCGAATGAACCGTCCTGTTCCAAAGCGCATCCAGCAAACCCATCCTGCGGGCAATAATCACGCCGATCAGAATCAGCGCCGTCTTACCCAGGTTGTACAGAATGTTTGCAACACCCACACGTTTTGAATCGGGTTTTGCACCTATGTTGCAGACGATAGCGGTCGTCACGCAGTCGCCCAGGTAGATGCCCATCAGCACCGGATAGATCGTTTTGAAGGTCAGCACACCCGACATGGAAAATGCCTGCAATATGCCAATGGAGGCCGACGAGCTTTGCAGCACGAAGGAGACTGCCAATCCAACCAAATAGCCAATCAGGGGATTTTCTCCCAATCGGGAAAACAAAACCTCGACGATGCCGGTTTCTGTCAGCGAGCTTACCGCATCGGTCATATTCATCAGTCCGGTAAACAGTATGCCGAAGCCAATCACGATCCGGCCTATCTTATCCTGGCCCTTTTTGTTCATGATCAGCACAATGCCGATAATCAACGCCAAAGGAGCGAGCGTGGAGGGTTTGAAGAACTCCAGCACCGAGGCTCCGCCCCCTGAAGCGTTCAAATCCAGCAGGCGAATGATCTGGCCGGTGACCGTGGTGCCCACGTTTGCGCCGATGATGATACCCAGGGACTGGTGCAATGATATGATGCCCGCGCCCACGAGGCCCGACGTGATCACGATGGTGGCCGTGGAGGACTGGATCACCGCCGTCATGACCAGGCCCAGCAGGAACGCCTTGAAGGGTGTGCCCGTGACCCGTTCCATGACCCGCTTCAACGCGCCCGAGGAGCTCTCCTTCAGGCCATCCCCCATCATGCGCATGCCATAGAGGAACATGGCCAGGCCGCCGAACAGCGAGATGATATTGAATATGTTCATGCTAACTCCGTTATAACATTCTGTTTTATCTATCCAAGTATATGTTATCGTAACAGATGCACAGAAGCAACGTATAACGTGTTATGTTTTTCATAGGCGACAATGATTGGCAGAGAATTTACACCGCAACGGTTTTCGTGTATAATGGGGATGGTTATTGGGGCGGTGGGGAATTCTGATATATCGCGGGCTATCGCCCGCTTGAAGGGGGACAGGTCCCCCTTCAGATCGGGGCGCTCCGCCCCCGATACCCCCGGCAAGTTAGCCCAAATGCCTCCCCTGAAAGGGGAGGTGGCGCGCAGCGCCGGAGGGGTTCTCTCAGCTCTATAAATCAGAATCTGCATGACAGCAAAATCTGCGTTGCGATTTGGCAGGTACTATAATGAACAAAAACAACTCAAGCCAACCTCGTCCGCTGCGGCTCGCGCTGGCGGCGCTGTTTTGGGTGGCTGTATGGCAGGTCGTGGCCATGGCCGTGGGCCAGGGCATACTGCTGGCCTCCCCCGTGGACACGCTGGCGCGGCTGGTGGCGCTGGTTCAAACCGGCGACTTCTGGCGCTCGGTGCTGTTCACGCTGGGCCACATCCTGGCGGGCTACGCGCTGGCCTCGGCGGCGGGCATCGCGCTGGCGACCCTGGCGGCGCGATGCGCTGCGGTGGCCGACCTGCTCGCGCCGCTGCTGTCGGCCATGCGGTCGGTGCCGGTGGCATCCTTTGTGATCGCGGCGCTGATCTGGGTGCCCTCCCGGCGGCTGAGCCTTCTGATCGTGGCGGTGATCGTGCTGCCCGTGGTGTACGCCGGCACGCTGGACGGCCTGCGGCAGATCGACCCCCGGCTGAAGGAGATGGCAAGGGTGTTCCACATGCCCCGGATGAACCGTCTGCGGTGTGTGACGCTGCCCGCGCTGATGCCCAGTCTGACCTCGGCGCTGTCGGTGTCCATGGGCCTGGCCTGGAAGTCCGGCGTGGCCGCAGAGGTCATCGGCATCCCCGGCGGCTCCATCGGCGAAAAGCTGTACAAGGCCAAGGTGTACCTGGCCACCCCTGACCTGTTCGCCTGGACCCTGACCATCGTGCTCATCAGCGCGGGATGCACAAGGGCGTTGAGAACAGGGTTGCAGCAATTGCAGCGGAAAGTGGAGAAAGGGAAATTCTGATCATGGATCTGATGATAGACAACCTCCGCAAATCCTACGACGGCCATGTGGTACTGGACAGGCTGACCCACACCTTCCCCCACGGCGCCCTCACCTGCGTCACGGGAAGGTCAGGCTGCGGCAAGACCACGCTGTTGCGGCTGATCGCCGGGTTGGAAGCGCCGGATGCGGGCAGCATTGACGGCATTCCGGAGGGTGGCATCGCAATGGTTTTCCAGGAGGACCGGCTGCCACCCCAGCTGTGCGCGGCGGACTGCCTGCGCTGCGTGCTGAAGAAGGACTCCCGGCGGGAAGCTGCCATTGCCGGCGCCCTGGCAGCGCTGGGCCTTGACCATGCGTCGGATCAGCCCGTCCGGGAATTCAGCGGCGGTATGCGGCGGCGGGTCGCCCTGGCCCGTGCGCTGCTGTTCCCCTCGCCGCTGGTGCTGTTGGACGAGCCCTTCAAGGGGCTGGACGCCGACACCCGCAGGCGGGTCATCGACTTCACCCTGCCGCTGCTGGCCGGGCGGACGACCCTGCTGGTCACCCATGATCCGGGGGATGTCGCGGATCTCGGCGGGACTGTATTGCGCCTGGACAACGGCAGCACCCCCAAGGGTTCTTCATAGCAATTAAGTATGTATAGTTTATAGTTGGATCTACACAGATCTTAAGGAAATACCGCACAATTTGGACGGCAGCCTGGCGGATGACTTTCAGCCATCCGTCAGGCTGCCGCCGTATTGTGCGGTACTTCCTTATACTAATCTGGCCCGCAGGCTTGCTGGCGGCAAGTCAAGGGACTTCAACGCCGGTATGGCGGAAAAGATGCCGCATGATTGTATAGGTTTAGGTTGAGATTAGTATTAATTACCCATATAGGTGTTCATCACCCGGTGCACCTCATCCTGGGCGTTGACGAAGGCGTTCACCACCTTGGGATCAAAGTGATTGCCTGAGCCCTCGCGGATGATGTCCATGGCCTTTTCAAAGGGGAAGCCTTCCTTATAGCTGCGCTTGGAGACCAGGGCGTCGAACACATCGGCCACTGCCATGACGCGCGCCGACAGCGGGATGTCCTCGCCCGCCAGCCCGCAGGGGTAGCCCTGGCCGTTCCACTTTTCATGGTGGTAGTGGGCCAGGTTCATGGCCTCCTTCAGGTAGCCGGAGTTCTCCTCGGACACCGTGTCGATGGCCCGGGAGATGATCTCGGCGCCGGCGGTGGTGTGGGTCTTCATGATTTCGAATTCCTCGTCGGTCAGCTTGCCGGGCTTGTTCAGTATGGTGTCGGAGACCTGGATCTTGCCCACGTCGTGCAACGGCGCGGAGTTGACCACGTCCTGTATGTAGGCTTCCGTCAGCTGGTCCGCGTACACGCCTTCCCGCTTCAGCTCGCGCAATATGATACCTGCGTAGGCCGCCGTCTTGCGCACGTGGTCGCCGGTGCACTTGTCGCGGCTCTCCACCATGTCGGCCAGCACCAGGATCAGGCCGTTCTGCAGGCGGCTGATGACCTCGTTCTGATGCTCCACGTTTTCGATGGTATCCACCATGTCCTCGGTGGTCCTGACCACCGAGTGGTACAGGTTTTCGATCTCGTCGCCGGTTCGGATGTCCAGCTCATGGATGCGCTCCACCGTCTGGGCGCGGGCCTCCTCGCTGTTGTAGACGGCGTTCCCGGTGGCGATGTCCATGGTGTTGATGGGCAGTATGATGTGATACTCGGCCAGCCAAATCGCGCCGGTCAGGATCAGCAGGAAGAAGCCGAAGAACAGCGAAAACACCCGGGCCATGAACTGGTAACCGCTGGTAGCGATGTGGTTCATGTTGATGTCCACGCCCACGTAGCACTGGCAGACGCCCTTGCTGTCGAATACAGGCTTGTAGATCGTCAGCAGCCAGCCGTATTTTTCGTTGGACTGAATGGGCGGGATTTCGCCGCCGGCCAGCAGCATTGGCAGCTCCTCCGTGAATGCCTCGTCAAACCCGATAATATCCCCGGGCTCGGAACCGGGGGTTTGGGGCGTGTCGGCGTCGAACACCACGTGACAACCGTCTTCCAGGACCTTGTAGGCGTAGACGTATTCGATTTCCTCGGCGCTGTTCGCCAGGTCGTTGAAGCGCTTGTCCACCCGGGCATACCCATCGGCGTCAAAGCCCTTGGCGATGTATTCGTCCACCCGGTCCGCTTCGATGGCGTCGGATGCCACATTGGCCACGCCGTTGGCCAGCTTGATCTGCTCATCGATGGCGGCGTTCCGGAAGTGTATGAAGCTGATCACCGTCACCACCGCGGCGATGATCAACATGGCCGCGGCCACCAGCAGTATGATCTTCGACCGCAGGGACATCCAGCGGGCACGCTTGTGATCCACCGCCATCTTATTCTTGCGGGTCAGTGGCGCCTGCTGCCAGCCGGCGAAGTAGAACCTGTCCTTGGTCTTCTGAGGCAGCACGCGCAATACGATCGCCACGATGGCAACGGTGATGGCCTTGTCGACAATGTCGATCAACATGTCCGCCGTAAACTGAGCCCAGAACGGGCTCATCATGCCTGTGTCCAGTATGCGCTGTGCCAGCGGAGCGGAGATGCTGGTGCCGAATTCAAAACCGTACAGCGTCCATGTCAGCACCGAGCCCAACCCGCCGCCGATCAGCGCAAACACAGCCACCACAATGGGCAGCTTCGAGGGCTTGTTGTAGTAGCCCCGCTCGGCAAACCATGCCGAGCAGATGGCAATCAGCACCGTCAGCGAGCCGTAGTAGGTGGTTTCGTGGGCCCCGATGCCGTTGACGATGTTGGTCAGAAAGCCCACCACGATACCGGGGATGTAGCCGCCCAGCGCCGCGGTCAGGGCGCTGCCGACGTTGTCCAGAAACAGGGGCAGGTGCAGCGCCAGCGGTACCTTGGCCAGCAGGAAGTTGATGACCAATCCGACAGCGCACAACCCCACCAGGTGGAGCCACCGGCTGCCTTTGGTGATCTCCCTGCCCCTTGGCTTGAGTTCCATAGTGTTTATTCCTCCCGTCGGGCAAATCCGCGTTCGCGCCGCCGGTTTCCCGACAGCCCTTGCTAGCGACGCGAATACAAGGAACTACCGCACAAATGCAGCGACGCCATCTCGCGCGCGGGAAGCGCGCGATTCCGCTTTGCCGCCACTGTGGCGGCCCGGAGGCCGTCGCTACAGACGATACGTTTGATTGGACTGAACAGATACAGCAATTGATATATTCCCGGCCATATTATGACACGAAGCAGGCGTTTTGTAAAGTAAAAAAGTGATATGATTGTATAGCAATCCATAATAAAAAGACACCGCTTTTCAACGGTGTCTCATGTGGGTACCTCTAAATACGAACGCGTCGCCCGACGTAATGAATATAGACAAGTTTGGCTGGCAAAAGACGCAGGCTGCCTGGCGGGCAGTCAAGGTTTTTGCAAGACGAAGATGGCTGAGATTCAGCCGTCCGGCGGCGATGTTTTTTGAGGTGCCGTATGGCCATGTTCTCGCCGCTGCCGGGCGCGGCCTCCGCGAAGCGCTCTATCTTGTCACCCC
>ONJE01000370.1 GCA_900318045.1 uncultured Eubacteriales bacterium | reverse complement strand
GATTCGGATATCATCATTATATAGATATAATACAGGAGGGATCGACCATGGCCAAGATACATGTGAACCTGGACGGCAGAACGATACTGGTCACCGGCTCCCCTGGCTTTATCGGAGCCAATCTTGTGCTTCGCCTGCTCAGGACGATGAAAGACGGAATGGTAATCAGTCTGGACAACATGAACGACTATTACGACCCCAGGCTCAAAGCCTACCGCCTCGGCCAGATCGAAGCCGCGGCGAAAACCGCCCAGGCGAAACATGTCTTTATTAAAGGCTCCATCGCCGACAAGGCCCTGGTAGACAGTGTCTTTGAGCAATACCAGCCTGACGTGGCAGTCAACCTTGCAGCACAGGCAGGGGTACGCTACAGCATCGACCACCCGGAAGCCTACATTGAGGCCAACCTTGTGGGCTTCTTCAACATCCTGGAAGCCTGCCGGCGCCATCCTGTCGCCCACCTGGTCTACGCTTCTTCTTCATCTGTATATGGCGGCAATAAGAAGGTACCCTTCCACACCGACGACAGGGTGGACCACCCCGTCAGCCTGTACGCCGCCACAAAAAAAGCCGACGAGCTGTTGGCCCACAGCTATGCCAAGCTCTACGACATCCCCTGCACCGGCCTGCGGTTCTTCACCGTCTACGGTCCCGCGGGGCGGCCGGACATGTTCTACTATTCCGCCACGGAGAAGCTGCTGCGGGGCGAGACCATCCGCATATTCAACTACGGTAATTGCCTGCGGGACTTCACCTACATTGACGACATCGTGGAGGGCGTCTATCGGGTGATGCAGGGCGCGCCCGAACGCCGAAAAGGCGAGGACGGCCTGCCCGTTCCCCCCTACGCGCTGTACAACATCGGCGGCGGCAAGCCGGAAAACCTGTTGGACTTCATCGCCGTGTTGCAGCGGGAATTGGTACGCGCAGAGCTGTTGCCCGCTGATTACGACTTCAACGCCCACCGGGAGCTGGTGCCCATGCAGCCCGGAGACGTGCCCGTGACCTTTGCCGACGCCGCCGCCCTGGAGGCTGACTATGGCTTCCGCCCCGCCATCGGGATCCGGGAGGGGCTGAGGCGGTTCGTGGAATGGTACGCAACTTACAGGGAACGGGATTGACACAGGACACTTTATGAAACTCGCAAAGACAGTGCAGGGGCGCAACGTTGCGGCGTCCCTGCACTGTTTTAATGAAATACCGCATAATACGGGCGGCAGCCTGGCGGAAAAGGCACCGCCAGGCTGCCGCTGTATTGCGCGGTATATCTTAACGCTATCCCAGAATTCCCTTATCCGCGTTCTTCAGCGTGGGAATATACTTTTTAGTCTCCTTGGCGATGACGCCGGAGAGCAGCAACACGGCGATAATATTCGGAATCGCCATAAGGCCGTTCATGAAATCGGCCAGATCCCATACCACGCCGATCTTCATTATCGACCCCACGAATACGCCGATGACCCACAGGATCTTGTAGGGCAGTATAATCTTTTCGCCGAACAGGTATACTGAGCAGCGCTCGCCGTAGTAATACCAGCCCAGTATGGTGGAGAAGGCGAAGGTGATCAGGCCCACCACAAGCACCGGCAAGCCCACGCCGGGGATCATCGAGAACGCCTGGCTGGTCAGCACCGATCCGTCGCCGGACAGGCCATCGATGTGGGGGTACTTGATGATGCAGCTCACCAGCACCAGGCCGGTCATCAGGCAGATGACCACGGTGTCCCAGAAGGTGCCGGTCATGGAAACCAGCGCCTGGCGCTTGGGGTTACGGGTCTTGGCCGCGGAAGCCACCAGCGGAGCCGAGCCCATGCCGGATTCGTTGGAGAACAGGCCCCGGGCGAAGCCATATCGGCAGGCGCTGGCGATGGTGCTGCCGATGAAGCCGCCGCCCACAGCCTTCGGGGTGAAAGCGGAGCTTACGATGACCCCGATGGCCTGGCCAAGCACATCAGCGTTCATGATGAGGATGACCAAACAGCCCAGGAAATAGAACAGCGCCATGAAGGGCACCAGTCTCTCAGAAACCCGGGTGATGGACTTGATGCCGCCGATGATCACCAGGCCCACCAGTGCGCTGAGCACGATGGCCACGGCGATGGGCGGCACATGGAAGTTCTGGGTGATGTTGCCCACCACGGCATTCGCCTGCACCATGCAGCCGATGCCGAAGCCGCAGAGCGACGCCAGCAGCGCGAACAGTATGCCTGCCCAGCGGGCGTGCAAGCCGCGGTCCAGCGCATACATCGCGCCGCCGATCATGCTGCCGTTCTCGCTCTTGACGCGGTACTTGACGCCGATGATGGTCTCGGCGTACTTCGTCGCAATGCCGAACACACCGGTCAGCCACATCCACAGCACCGAGCCGGGACCGCCCAGGGCGATGGCCGTGCCGACACCCACGATGTTGCCTGTGCCGATCGTAGACGACAGCGCCGTGGTCAGCGCGCCGAACTGGGACACGTCGCCCTCGGAGTCCTCGTCACGGGTAACGCTCATCTTGATGGCCTTGAAGATGTCCTTCTGGATGAAGCCCGTGCGAATCGTCATGAAGATGTGAGTTCCGAAAAGAAGTACGATCAGCGGCCAGCCCCATAGAAAGCTGTCCAGCTTGGCGATAATTTCAGCCATGTTTCATTCCTCCCTTGTTATCTGTTTAGTATATTACCACAAAATACCGTTTCAGGCAAGTGTGAATTGTTATGGAAATAACACATCAATAAATACGAGTGTTTTTTCGTCAGATGCGTCTATAGATTTCGCAGGCTTACATGGTTCGCTCGCCCGTAAATATGTCCTGTGGACTGTTTATGCAAAAGCAGGCTGACAAGCCTCGGAGGAAAGTCAAGGTATTTGAAGGATGCAGCTGGCGGGGAAACACCGCAAGGTAAGGTGAGCATCCAAAGGATTCTCGCCTTGGCCCAGGTGGCCAAACTGCCACGGTTCAAATCAAAGAACTCAAGCGTGGCAGCGTTGCTTCCGTATTGTGCGGTATTTCCATATTGCATTTTTGCGTTGTTGACGTATAATGTAAAAAAACAGGAGGATCGAAAATGCCCGTATTTGAAAACATCGACCAAGCACGCGCCTACTTTGAGGGCGACCGCTTCGCGCTGGAGAACGGCATCACGCTCGATGAAATCGCCCCGGGCCGCGCCGTTTGCAGCCTGACCATCACCGAGCGCCACCGCAACGCCGAGGGCGGTGTAATGGGCGGAGCCATATTCACCCTGATCGACCTGGCCTTCGCCGCCGCCGCCAACGACATTCACCTCCCCACCGTAGCCCAGCAGGTCAGCATGAACTTTCTCAACGGAAGCCGGGGGCACGTGCTGACCGCCCGGGCGACCTGTCGCAAGGATGGGCGCAGCAGCTGCGTGTTCAATGTGGACGTCAGCGACGACCTGGGGCGCGACATCGCCCAGGCCACCGTCACCGGGTTCAAATTACTTGCCAAGGAAATACCGCGTAATTAAATGGTCGATTGGCGAGTGAATTTTGGCTGGAAGCTTCGCTGCAGATCCGTCAGTCGTACCTGTAGATTTCTCAGGGTTAATGGGTTCGAGCGCCCTGTAAACAATCCAGTGGTCAGATTTCAGTGGTTCGAGCGCCCGGAAATCTGTCCAGTGGTCAGATTTCCACAAGAACAGGTCGGCAGGCCCCCCGTCGAACAGGTTGGAGAGGTCGCTCTCCCTGCGGCATCGCTGATTTGCCCGCTTCCTTCCAAAAGTACGATCTCTTCCGACCCGCAGCGCGGGCCACCTTCTCCTGAAACGCAGGCTTCGCCTGCTGGGGAAGGCTTTTGGGACTCTGCCGCCAAGGAACCTTCGATAAACAACTTGTGCTTATTGCCTCACCAAATCGCCATTGCTGCATTGTCGTCGGTCAACGTAGCCCCGTACGCCTCCCTCCCCTGCCTTGCACTGACAAATTTATACTTCCACTCTGCACAACTTGTTTGTCTGCAGTTGCTCAGTTGACAGCGTTGCGCTTTCAGGGGAGACTCTCTACTGACACTACGGTTTTCAGAAGCCTCCCCTGCTTCCGC
>ONJE01000283.1 GCA_900318045.1 uncultured Eubacteriales bacterium | reverse complement strand
ACGAACCCCAGCGGCTTGAACTCGCGGAAACAATTCTTGCCGCTAAGAATAACACTCTATAATAATATTCTACCACTTCCATCATAATTTTCGCTGGTCTTGGGAGATAGCTTGCGAATCTTACAGTCAAATCCAAACTCCTGAATTACCACGTTGATTTCCATAGAAAAACCCCTCTTTCCGTCCATATTCTGGTTGGAGAGAGGGGATAAATGTTTATCTTACCTTCATATTCCTAAGCAAAACGGTTTACGAGGGTTATTCAACATTTTTCGTAGCAGCTCTCATTCATCCACATTCATGGAATCGTGAAAACTCCTGTGAGACAATTACTTCAGCTCGCTGAAGAACTTGATGGTGCGAACCATCTGGCTGACGTAGCTGTTCTCGTTGTCGTACCAGGACACAACCTGAACCTGGCTCTTGCCGCCCTCGAGCTTGCAGATCATGGTCTGGGTGGCGTCGAACAGGGAGCCATACCGCATGCCGACGATATCGGAGGAAACGATCTGGTCCTCGGTGTAGCCGAAGGACTCGGTGGCTTCCTTCTTCATCTGGGCATTGATCTCCTCGATGGTGGGCTGGCCGTTGATGACGGCGTTCAGGATGGTGGTGGAGCCGGTGGGGGTGGGCACGCGCTGGGCGGCGCCGATCAGCTTGCCGTTCAGCTCGGGGATGACCAGGCCGATGGCCTTGGCAGCGCCGGTGCTGTTGGGCACGATGTTGATCGCGGCGGCGCGGGAGCGGCGCAGGTCGCCCTTGCGCTGCGGGCCGTCCAGGATCATCTGGTCGCCGGTGTAGGCGTGGATGGTGCACATGATGCCGCTCTCGATGGCCCAGCCGTCGTTCAGGGCCTTGGCCATGGGCGCCAGGCAGTTGGTGGTGCAGGAAGCGGCGGAGATGATGGTATCTTCGGGCTTCAGGGTGGTGTGGTTGACGTTGTAAACGATGGTGGGCAGGTCATTGCCGGCGGGCGCGGAGATGACGACCTTGCGGGCGCCAGCCTGGATGTGGGCCTGGCTCTTTTCCTTGCTGGTGTAGAAGCCGGTGCACTCCAGCACGACGTCCACCTTCAGCTTGCCCCAGGGGCAATCCGCAGCGTTCTTCTCGGCGTAGATGATGATCTCATGGCCGTCCACGATGATGGAGTTGTCGGTGGCCTCAACCTTGTGATCGTTGGCGTAGTTGCCCTGGGTGGAGTCATACTTCAGCAGGTGCGCCAGCATCTTGGGGGTGGTCAGGTCGTTGATGGCGACGATCTCGTAGCCCTCAGCGCCGAACATCTGACGGAAAGCCAGGCGGCCAATACGACCGAAACCATTAATAGCAACTTTAACAGCCATTGGAATCTACCTCCTAAAAATAAGTCATGTTAGCAGTTGTGCCGCGGTCGCGGACACACCTATAACTACATATATATTCTACCCCATTCCACAGGGGATGAAAAGCCCTTTTGTGTAAATTATCACACTTTATTAATACTTTCGGGCGCTGCCCATCCGCGGTGGCGGTGGGTATTCGGCGGGCTGACGGCCGCCGCTGCGCTACTTGATGGCGATGTCCCTGTAGAACGAGGTGCCGTCCAGCTTTTCATTGCAGCCCAGGGCCTCCAGCACGGTGGCGGAGACGTCGGCGAAGCTCTTGCGCTGGCCCAGGTTCACGCCCTCTTCCACGCCCAGGCCCCATACCATCAGCGGCACGCGCTCGCGGGTGTGGTCGGTGTGGGCGGTGAAGGCGGGGTCGCAGCCGTGGTCGGCGGTGATGATCAGCAGGCCGTCGTCGCCCAGCAGGCGCATGATCTCCGGCAGCCGCTCGTCGAACTTCTCCAGGCAGTAGGCGAAGTCTTTGGTATTGCGCCGGTGGCCGTACTTCATGTCGGTGTCCACCAGGTTGACGAACAGCAGGCCCTTCCAGCGGTCCTTCTTCAGGTACTCGATGGTGGCGTCGCAGCAGGCCCGGTTGCCGACGACGTGGTTGGACATGGTGATGCCCCGGTGGTTGAAGATGTCCTCGATCTTGCCCACGGCCAGCACGTCGTAGCCTGCGGACTTCAGGGCGTCCAGCATCGTGCGGCCGGTGGGATCCACCGAGAAATCGCGCCGGTTGGCGGTGCGCACGAAGTTGCCCACCTCGCCCTCGAAGGGACGGGCGATCACGCGGCCCACGTTGTGCTCGCCCTTGAGTATGCGGCGGGCGGTGCGGCACATATCCCACAGCGTCATCGGCGGCACCACGGCCTCGTGGGCGGCGATCTGGAACACGCTGTCGGCGGAGGTGTAGACGATCAGCTTGCCGGTGCGCAGGTGCTCGGCCCCCAGCTCTTCGATGATGGCGGTGCCCGAAGCGGGCTTGTTGCCCAGGGTGCCCATGCCGGTCTCGTATTCAAATGCCTGGATGACCTCCGGCGGGAAGCCGTTGGGGTAGGTGGGGAAGGGCTTTTTCAGGGTCAGGCCCGCCAGCTCCCAGTGGCCGGTGGTGGTGTCCTTGCCGGCGGCCTTCTCCTCCAAGGTGCCGTAGCAGCCGATGGGGTCGTCCGCGTCCTTGTCCTGAATGCCCAGCAGGTGCTTGATGCCCAGCTCCTCCAGGTTGGGGATGTTGGGCTTTTCCTGTTCGATCACGTGGGCGAGGGTGTTGGCGCCCTCGTCGCCGTATTGGGCCGCGTCATGCTGCCAGCCGGCGCCACAGCCGTCCAGCACGATGACCACGGCGCGCTTGATCTTCTTCATTCGTCATGCCTCCCATCGCAGTTCTTCCGCAAGCTGCGCTATCATTTCGCCGCAGGTGGGCTTTCCGCGCCTTGCGTCGATAGTGTCTCCGAATATCCTGTGTTGATGCTCGATCGCCCCGTTGCGCCAGGCGGCGTCGATGGCGTGGCGCAGGGCCCGCTCCACCTGGGCGGTCGTCAGCCCGGTCCGCCGGGCCACCTCGGGATAGATGCCTTCCTTCAGCGAGGCCACCCGGCCTGCGTCGTGCCAGGCCAGGGTCACCGCCAGCGCCAGGCATTCCCGGCCCGGATGCCGGGGCACGCCCAGGGCGTCCATCAATGCGTCCAGTCGCGCGGCCTTGCCCTCGGGCAGCGTCCTTGGCCGATCTGCCAGCGCCCGGAGGGCCGAGCTCAGGCGGCCTTCGTCGATGGGCGTTTCCAGCGTCCCCGCGCCCAGGGCCGGCAGGTCCCCAGCCTTGGGCAGCCGCAGGCCCGGCGGCGTCAGCAGCAGTATGTCGGGCTGCACCACCAGCTTCTGCGACCGGGCGCGCCTTGCGAAGGCGACGCCGTCCATGTCGGGTATGGCCGCGCCCACCACCGCCAGGCGGGGCTGGAGCGCTGACAGCAGGGCCAGGCCCGCCTGGCCGCCTTCGGCGCGTCCGGCAAGGGCGTATCCACAGGCCGCCAGCGCCCTCTGCATCGCCGGGATGCGCTCGCTGTACAGCCCCACCGCCACGGCCCGGTTTCCTTCCACGCCCATGGCCTGACCTCCAAAGGTTATTGCATCATAACTACAAACTGTTACATTCTACGGCGGCAGGGAAAATTCCTGCGTGGGGAGGATATTTAATGAGAAATTCTGATTTGGCGCGGGCTTACGCCCGCTTGAAGGGGGACAGGTCCCCCTTCAATACATCCTCCTCAGATTTGCCTGAAATCGCAAGCGATTTCCGGGCGGCAAATCTGC
>ONJE01000109.1 GCA_900318045.1 uncultured Eubacteriales bacterium | reverse complement strand
TGTAAAGCTCGTTCACATTCATAAAGCATTCCTCATAAATGACACGCCACGAAATGATCCTTCCCGATCTGTCGCAATTCTGGCTTGACCTCCCGGCACACCGCCTTGCAATAGCGGCAGCGGGAGGCGAAGGGGCAGCCCGGGGGCGGGTCAATGGGCTGGGGTACGTCGCCCTGAAGCACGATGCGCTTTGTTTGGGCGGCGAGGTCGGGGTCAGCGATGGGCACTGCGGACATCAGCGCCCGGGTGTAGGGGTGTTGCATGTTGGAGTACAGCTCCTCCACATCGGCCAGCTCCACCATGTTCCCCAAATACATCACGCCCACCCGGTGGGAAATGTGCCGTACCATGGAAAGGTCATGGCTGATGAATAGATAGGTCATGCCCATCTGCTGCTGTAGTTCCTCCAGCATGTTGATCACTTGGGCCTGTATGGACACGTCCAGCGCGGAGATCGGCTCGTCGCAGACCACAAATTCCGGCCGCATGGCCAGGGCGCGGGCGATGCCGATGCGCTGGCGTTGGCCACCGGAGAACTCGTGGGGGTAGCGGTTCAGGTGATCCTTTTTCAGGCCAACCTGCGCGATCAACTCCGCCACCCGGGCGTCAATGTCGGCCTGGGGGACCTGTTGCAGCTTCATCGGCTCGGCGATGATGCTGGAAACGGTCATGCGTGGGTTCAGTGAGGCGTAGGGGTCCTGGAATATCATCTGCATCTTTTGGCGCCAGGGCTGCACGGCCTTTTCGTCCAGGGGCGCGATGTCGGTGCCCCGGTAGACGATCTGCCCTTCGGTGGGCTTGTACAGCCGCACGATGGTCCGCCCAATGGTGGTCTTGCCGCAGCCGGATTCGCCCACCAGCCCAAAGGTCTCGCCGGGATACAGGTCGAAGCTGACGCCGTCCACGGCCTTCAGCTGTTTGCGCCGTCCGAAGAGGTTGTTGCCTACGGGAAAGTACATCTTCAGGGATTTGACTTCGATCAGAGGCTGGGCCATGCTCAATCCTCCCTTCCGATCTTCGGCGCGTTCGGGTGCATCAGGTGGCAGGCCACGCGGTGGGTCTCGCTCAGCTGTGTCACCGGCGGCATGTACGTCCGGCAGACGGGCATGCAGTAGCGGCAGCGAGGCGAGAAAGGGCACCCGGCGGGAGGCTGGAGCATGTCCGGGGGCGTGCCCTTGATGGGAACCAGCTTTTCGCCCCGCGCCTGATGTACCTTGGGGATGGAATTCAGCAGGCCCCAGGTATAGGGGTGCTTCGCGTCGTAGAAGATCTCCCGCACGTCGCCCTGCTCGCAGATGGTACCGCCGTACATCACAAGTATGCGGCTGCACATGCTGGCGATCACGCCCATGTCGTGGGTGATTATGATGATGGAGGCGTTGCTGTCCCGCTTCAGGGATTGCAGCAGGTCCAGGATCTGGGCCTGTATCGTCACGTCCAGGGCGGTAGTGGGCTCGTCGGCGATGATCATCTTGGGCTCGCAGGCGATGGCCATGGCGATCATCACCCTTTGGCGCAGGCCGCCGGAAAGCTCGTGGGGGTATTGCTTCAGCCGTGCTTCGGGATTTGGAATTTCCACCAGCTTCAGCAGCTCCAGCGCCCTGGCCCGGGCGCTCTTTTTGTCCATGCCGCGGTGGATTTTCAGGGGCTCTGTAAGCTGGTTCTCCACGGTGAACAGCGGATTCAGGCTGGTCATCGGATCCTGGAAGATCATGCCGATCTCACTGCCGTGGAGGGCGCGAAGCTGCCTTTTGTTCAGCTTTGTGATGTCCCTGCCGTCAAAGGTAATGGCGTCGGCGGAGATTTCCGCGTAGTCGGGCAGCAGCCCGGTCACCGACAGCATGGTCACGCTCTTGCCGGAGCCGGATTCGCCCACAATACCCACGGATTCCCCCTGTTCAACGTGGAAGGATATGCCTCGCACGGCATGGACGGTGCCCACGCCGATCTGAAAGGACGTATTCAGGTTTTTGACTTCCAACAGGTTCATCGGCGTTCCCCTCACTTCTTCAGGCGCGGGTCCAGCGCGTCGCGCAGGCCGTCGCCTATAAAGTTGAATGAAAACATGGTCAGGCAAATTGCGATGACCGGGAAGAACATCAGGTGGGGGTACATCTGCATCACCGGTATGGCGGCGTTGGCCAGCGAGCCCCAGGAGGCCTTGGGAGCCTGTATGCCGATGCCCAGGAAGGACAGGAACGCCTCGGAGAAGATGGCGTTCGGGATCAGAAACGCGGTGGATACGATGATGGGTCCCATGGCATTGGGAATCAGGTGCTGGATCAGCAGATGCCAGGTCCCTGCCCCGGCCAGACGGCTGGCCAGCACGTATTCCGAATGCTTCAGGTACATGACCTCGCTGCGCACCACGCGGGCGGTACCGATCCAGCTGGTGAAGCACAGAGCAAGGATTACAGAGCCCATGTTGGAGCCGAAGATCAGCATGATCAACACGATGTAAAGCAGGCTCGGCAGGCTGGAGAGTATGTCTACAATGCGCATCAGCACCATATCCACGCGCCCGCCCAGATAGCCCGACAGGCCGCCATAGATGACGCCGATGGCAAAGTTGATGGCCGCGGCCACAAAGCCGATGGTCAGCGAAATGCGCGCTCCGTACATGATGCGGATGAACTGGTCCCGTCCCAGCTGGTCGGTGCCGCAGGGGTGCTGGAGGCTTGGTCCGGCGTTCATATTCAGGTAGTCGGAGCCGTCGTAGGTATAAGGCGAAACCATCGGCATGACGATGCACAGCAGCGTCATGATGACGATGACCACCAGGCCTGCGATGGCCAGCTTGTCACGGCGAAAGCGCTGCCAAACGTCGTGCCAGTAGGTGGTGCTGGGGCGGGGAATATCCTCGGCGTGGCTGTCGTCGGTGACGATGACGAACATCTCCGGTGGCAGGGCCGCGTAGGCGTCATGGTCCAGTGTTTGAACGCTCAAAGGGTTTTCCTCCTTGGAAGTACGATATGTAGCGGCGCCTGTCAGGCAGCATTGTGGCGGCAGGTTGCCAGCGCTACGGGTTGGTGGTATGCAGTGGCGGTTTCAGCGCCGCCTAAGTGGCGAAAGATGGCCGCCACCACGGTGGAAAATCACTCGTTCGCAAGTTTCACCCGGGGATCGACGATGGCCAGAAGTATGTCGCTGACCAGGTTGCATATGACCACAAAGAAACCGAAGAAGATTACGATGCCCATGATCATGGTGTAGTCCCGGTCAGAAATGCTGCGCACGAAATAGTAGCCCAGGCCGGGGATGGCGAAGCGGCTTTCCACGACGAACGATCCCGTCAGCAGGCCGGCCACCAGCGGCCCCAGGTAGGTAATGATGGGGGTAAGGGCGTTTTTCAGGGCGTGCTTGGCCACGACCATCAGCTCGCTGACGCCCTTGGCCCGTGCCGTGCGAATGTAATCCTGTTCCAGCGCTTCCAGCATTGACGAGCGGGTCTGGCGGGCGATGTAGGCGATAGGGTTGAAGGACAGGCATACCACAGGGAGGATATAGCATGTCCAGCTGTCCAGGCCGTAGGTGGGCAGCCATTTCAGCTTGTAGGAGAACAGATAGCCCAGCAGCAGCGACAGCACGAACACCGGTACCGATATGCCGATGGTGGCCAGCGCCAGCGTAGTGAAGTCGGCGACCTTGCCCCGGTACAGCGCGGCGATCAGCCCCATCGGTATACCGACCAGCAGCGAGAAAACCACCGCCAGGCCGCCTACCCTGGCAGAGTAGGGGAAGTGGTTGGCGATCTTTTCATTGACGGTGCCAATGGTCTTGTAGCTGACGCCCAGGTCGCCGTTCAACAGGTTCTTCCAGTAATTCAGGTATTGCTTCCACACCGGCTGATCCAGCCCGTAGCTGGCCGCGATGCGTTCCAGCACCTGCTTCGGCACATTCTTTTCCTCCGAGGGGCTGAAGGGTCCGCCGGGCATGGCGTGCATCATGAAGAAAGCCACGGTGATCAGCACGACCATCGTCAGCACCCCGGCCAGCAGCCGTTTGAGGATGTATTTCAGCATGAAACCCCTCCCACTATAACACTCTCAATATACCATATGTTACATTTTACACCCGCACGTACAATAAATGCAATCAAAAACATCCATGATTGCATATTTAACAAGGTCAAAGCGGTCAGAGGTGCCCTAAGGGTACCTCTAAAAACTCTCATCACCGTCGGGCGGCTGAATTTCAGTCATCTTCGCCTTGCAAAAACCTTGACTGCCCGCCAGGCAGCCTGCGTCTTTTGCAAGTCAAATCTAACTAAAATTCATCTCGCCGGACGGCGCGATAGTTTTTAGAGGTGCCCTGAAGGGGAGTGGTGGCATAACAAAGCATATTGTTCGTCGAAATGATTCATAAGCAGGAATTGCGCCTTGACAGGAAGGAGCATGTTGTATTAATATTGACATGTCAATGCCAGGAGAGCCTGGCAGAGAATCATTGAAGGAGGAAACCATAATGAAGAGATTGTTTTCAATGCTTCTGATCGTGGCGCTGGCCCTTTCCATGCTGGCCATTCCCGCGTGGGCAGAGGGCAACATGGTCATCACGGCCATCGCTGACGATCCACAGCAGATGGATCCCACGCTCAATTCCTATTCCCGCTCATCCCAGGTGCTGCAGAACCTGTTCAAGGGCCTGTACAAGCTGGACACCGACGGCGCGACAGTTGTGCCCGCCATGGCGGAGAGCGTCGAGATCTCCGAGGACCAGCTGACTTACACTTTCACACTGCGCGACGGCCTGAAGTGGTCTGATGGCAGTGACCTGACCGCATACGACTTCGAGTACTCCTGGCTGCGGGTGCTGGATCCCAACGTGCTCAGCAAGGCCGCCAGCGACATGTGGATCGTGAAGAATGGCGAGAAGTTCTACAACGGTGAGTGTGCCGCAGAGGAAGTGGGCATCAAGGCCACCGACGCGCGCACCTTCGTGGTAACGCTGGAGAACGTGACCCCCTGGTTCCTGATGCTGACGTCCACCACCACCTTCCTGCCGGTCTCCAAGGCCGCTGTCGAGGCCAATGAGAAATGGGCCTGGAGCCCCGAGACCTACGTCTGCAACGGTCCGTACATGCTCAAGGAGTACGCCTCGCAGGACAAGATTGTGCTGGTCAAGAACCCCAACTACTACAACGCTGACGAAGTAAAGCTGGACGGCGTGCAATATTCCATCATCAAGGAAACCTCCACCGAACTGATGGCCTACAAGAACGGAGAACTGAACGTCTCCATCAACCTGGATCAACAGGGCATCGCGGACTACGCCGGCACCGAGGAGCTGACCCAGCTGCCCCGCATCGGCATCCAGTACTGCGACTTCAACACCAAGCTGCCCGAGTTCTCCAAGAAAGAGGTGCGTCAGGCCTTCGCCATGGCCATCAACCGCGCCGTACTGCTCCAGGCCATGGGTTCGGTTGAGAAGCCCGTCTATGGATTCGTACCCTACGCTCAGCCCTCCATCACTGACCCCTCCAAGAGCTACCGCGACGTCGCAGGAGACCTGTTCACCGAGGACGTGGAGGCCGCCAAGAAGCTGATGGCCGACGCGGGCTACCCCAATGGCGAGGGCTTTCCGACCGTCGTCATCAAGGTGCAGAACAACACCCAGCAGGGCATACTGGCCCAGGTACTGGGCGATATGTGGAAGCAGAGCCTGGGCGTGAACTACGAGATCCAGAGCCGCGAATCCTCCGTCTACTGGGACGAGCTGGATGCCGGCGATTTCTCCGTGGATCGCAACGGCTATACCTGCGACTACGCCGACCCCTCGGCCAACCTGAAGATTTTCATCACCGGCTCCAATGCCTATGAGAACGGTTGGGACGACCCGGTGTACGACGAGATGTTCAACAAGACCCTGTCCATGACCGATCCCGCCGAGCGTGAAGCCGCTCTGATCGAGGCGGAGAAGTATCTGGTGGACGAGATGCCCGCCATGCCCGTGTTCTCGATGGAAACCCAGTTTTTGGTCAAGCCCGAGGTCAAGGGCGTGATCGCAAACCCGATCGGCCACGTGAACTTCGAGTACGCATCCATCAGCTAAACCCAGACAGCGAATGGAATAGCGCTGTACGAACCCCCGCAGATGCGGCATTAGAGTGTGTTTCTAAAATGCTTGAAGCGCAATTTTCCCTTGACTTAGCCCCACTAAGCCTGCGGAAAATCGCCTTGAAATGCAGGCAAATCCACTCGAAATTGCATCTCCCTGCATTTTGAAACACACTCTAGCCGTCCTGCGGGGGTTTTCAATACGCCTGATCTGCGTATTTGCCTTTTCACATCACTTGTGATAAAATGATGAGACACGGCGGCGCAGGGGATTTCTCACTGCGCATTCCGGGGATACTAAAGGACACCTCTAAAAACGCACATCGCCGCTGGACGGCTGAATTTCAGCCATCTTCGACTTGCAAAACCTTGACTGACCGCCAGGCAGCCCGCGCCTTTTGCAAGTCAAGTCTGTCTGAAATTCATCTCGCCGGACGGCGCGATAGTTTTTTTTGAGGTGCCCTATAGGGGAAAAAGAACGACGAGGAGGAAGCCTGTGACTTCCCTGATGGAACTCGTTAAGGCGGTCTATGCCATCTACATGGAGAAGATGGTGCCCCGCGCAGCGGCAGCGCTGTCCTATTACCTGACCATGACCATCTTCCCGCTGATCATCTGCCTGTACGCGCTGTTTGGCCAGAACTACGAAGTGGCGATGAACCTCATCAACTACCTGGAGCAGTTCCTGACACCCTCTGCCAGCGAGTTGATCCGGTCTTTCCTGCTGCATGTGGCGGGAACCGGCGGCCGGACAGTGCTGGTAGCGGCGATTACGATGCTGGTGCTGTCCGCCTCCTCTGCGGTGCGGGTGCTTCAGGGCACCATTGGCGAGATGCAGGGCGGTCACCGGTTTCGCGCATTCACGGACCTGCTGGTCAGCTTTGCGTTTGCGGTGGCGCTGCTGCTGGCGGTTTACTTTGCAATGGTGGTGTTGCTGACCGGGCACCAGTTTCTGACCTGGGCGGAGCAGACCTTCAGCCTCAAACGTGCGGACCGCTCATGGCTCTGGACGAGGTTCATATTGCTGGGCGGTATTGCGCTGTTGTTGTTCTGGGGGCTGTTTGGCTTTACGCGCCCCCGTCATGATCGGTATCTTGTGTTTCCCGGCGCCGTGCTCGCGACGGGGGGCGTGGTGGCGATGAGCACGATCTTCTCAAAGCTGATCGCGTCCTCAGCCAGGTATTCCCTGGTGTATGGCTCACTGGCGTCGCTGATTCTGCTGATGTTGTGGCTGTATATGATCTGCCAGGCAATATTTGTCGGCGCAGCGCTGAACATCGCGCTGCGGGACAGGAGGGCCCTGAAAAACAAGACATAGGCGCTGTGAAGAAATGAGTTGAACAATTATGCGCAGTATAAATTTTCATAATGCAAGGCGGAGGAGGGAGGCGATGCGGGGCATCGTTGACCGACGACAACGCAGCATATGGAGATTTAGACAAGCAGAATGTTCAAATCATTTCTGAACAGTGCCATAGAAAGATCCCCGGTACACATTGTCCCGGGGATCTTTCCAAGTGCCGGTGGCCGGACTCGAACCGGCATGGTTTCCCGCCGCATTTTGAGTGCGGTGCGTCTGCCAATTCCGCCACACCGGCGCATAATCGCGCACGTGCGATCAAACAATAATCAGTATAACCTATTGTTTGTAAAAAATCAACCCCCTACCGAAAAAGATTTCAGAATCGGATGTGGATCGGTTACCATCCACCTTTGCGGGAGAACCACCGTACCGGCGAGCAGTGCTCGCCATACAGGCCCGTGGCGAGCACTGCTCGCCGGTACGGATACGAGCCAAACGGCTTGAAGGGTGAATGATAACTGAATAGATGTAACAGATCAGCCCAGGCAGAGAAAAATGCAGCTGCGCCATTCCGTGCACAGGAAGCGCGTGAGAGACCGCTTTGTCGCCACAGTGGCGCTCCGGGGCAGCCGCGGCAGACGATACGTTTGATTGGGTTGAACAGATGTTACAGCTCAGCGTCCCTGATAAACCCCTCAGTCTGGCCTGACGGCCAGCCAGCCCCCTCAGGGAGGGGGCCTGAGCAGGAGCCTGTAAGGCGTATTCTCACACCAAAAGGCTCCCTCCCTGAGGGAGCTGGCACGCGAAGCGTGACTGAGGGAGTGTACGCTGAGAAGTAACGAACAGATACGTCAATCGTGAAATGACCGGTAAACTATGCTTTGCAATATTTGCCCATATGGTGTATAATGGTATGCAAGCTGAGTATGAGCGGAGGTGAGGCGGCCATGGAGGAGAGCAGACTGATCCAACGCGCGAGTGATGGCGACGCATCGGCGTTTAATACGCTGATGGGGATGCACGAGCGGCGCATGTATGCGGTCGCGCTTCGCATGTGCGGCAACCCGGAGGACGCGCAGGATTGCCTTCAGGAGGCGATGCTGCGCATTTACCGCGCGATCAACGGCTTTAAGGCCCAGTCGTCTTTCTCAACATGGGTCTATCGCATCACGATGAATACTTGCCTGGACGAGTTGCGCAGGCGAAAAAACCGCCCGAATACTTCGCTGGATGGCCTGTACGACGCGGGATGGTCTCCTGTGGACCCGGGCCAGACCCCGGAGAAGCACGCTCTGGTGGGCGATATGCGGCGGCAGCTGCAGGTCTTCATACGCGAATTGCCTGAGGATATGCGCGCGGCCATCGTGCTCAGGGACATCGAGGGCTACTCCTATGAAGAGATCGCGACGATGCTGGACGCCAACGTGGGCACCATCAAATCCAGGATCAGCCGGGGCCGGGAAAAACTGAGGGAAAAAATCGCATCCAGACCGGAACTTTTTGACAGGCTGGACGTCTAAGCATTGAAGAATGAAATACAGTCGATACTATGATGGGGGAAAGGAGGGGCTTTCAATGAATTGTAACCAGGTCAACGGCATGCTGGATATGCTGATGGATGGCACGTTGGACGACGTGCAGCGCGGTGCCCTTGAGGCACACGGGCGGGAATGCCCGACATGCGCGGCAGCGATACGCGCGACGCTGCAAATGAAAGCCCTGTTTGAACAGATGGAACCGGAGGCCGACGTGCCGCTGGCTGCCCAGGCCAGGTGGCGTGGCGCGGTGAAGGCCGAGTCGAAGCAACAGAGGCAGAAGCGCATGCGCCGCTGGATCGCCTCTGTCGCGGCCGCCGCCGTGGTGCTGGTGGGCATCGGTGCCGCCTTTACGTTGAAGGGTGCGCCGAAGCGGAACGACGCGATGTATGTCCGGGAGGAAAGCGCCGAGGCACCGATGGCGGAGAGCGCGGCTGAACCCGTTCTGGCGTCCAATGGCACCGTAACCAATGAACGCTTTAATGCCGCTCCCGGCGCGGTGGTGGAGGCTGATGGCATGGCCGACGAAGTCGTCGCCATCGGGGACGCAACCGCGGGCATGGCAGCGGCAGAGGAAGAGGCCGAAAGCCCCGCTTCCGGTCAACGGGTTCCGGCTTGCGAGCTGGCGCTCAAGGTGGAGGACGTGGAGACCGCATGCAACCGCGTATGCGACTTGGCGCAGGAGTACGAGGCAGTCGCAGATGTGCAGAGCGTGGCGGACGGCGGCGCGAACGTATATGTGGAGATCGACGCGGAAAACGCAGCGGATTTCCTGAATGCCGTCGCGCCGATGGATAAATCCGAAAAGCCAATCGATGTGCCCGCACAGGCGGGCAGCGGCAGGGTGCTGGTGCTGCTGGTGCTGCACAGCTGATATTGAGCATTCCCTGGCGGCAACCTGGTAGCCGCCGCTGCGTGTAGCGATAATCATTTGGCTCTTCGCGTTTTCATGTGGGAAATGAGGCAACCCGACACACGAGATGTTCTCACACAGTTCGCGAAGAGCCAATTACTATGGAGGTTAAAACCATGAATATGACTCGAATGATTGCATTTATCTTGGCGGTACTTATGTTGTTGGTCACCCCGGCGACACTGGCCGAGGGCACCATTGTGGTGCAGGGCATAGGCAGTGTCAAGGTCAAATCCGACCGTGCCGGCATTTGCCTGGGAGTGCGGGAGACCGACAAGGAGCTCTCGGCGGCACAGGGCCGGGTGAACGAGAAGATCGCCGCGATTGTCGAAGCTTTGAAGGAGATGGGCCTTACCGAGGAGGCCATCACCACCAATGGCATCAGCATCTACCCAAATTACAATTACGACGAGAACGAGACGATCAGCAGCTACACCGCCAGCAACACGCTTAACGTGTCGGTGGCGGATGTGGACAATACCGGCGCCTACATTGACGCCGCCTTTGCCGCTGGGGCGAACAGCCTGGACTACGTGGAGTTCAGCGCCGTAGAAACCGATGAGGTCGCTGCTCTGGCCCTTCAGCTGGCGGTGGACAGCGCCAAGGAGAAGGCGCAGTTGCTCGCCGACGCTGCGGGCATGAAGCTGGGCGACATACTGGAGATTCGGGATGTCGACAGCCCGGGCTTCGTCAGCGGCGATTTCTATTCCAAGACTACCGAAGCCGAGCCCGACACGGGTGCGGGTACCGGCGTAATGGCCGGGATGCAGAA
Source organism: uncultured Eubacteriales bacterium (assembly GCA_900318045.1). GTDB lineage: Bacteria > Bacillota > Clostridia > Christensenellales > Aristaeellaceae > UBA2862. The sequence goes on along the minus strand of ONJE01000109.1, from coordinate 4,462 downwards.
CGTCGTCGCCACCGTGAGCATCACCTTCGCGCTTGAGAATGCCGAATAGAATCGCGGGTGAAGCCTGTGGGTCCTCTGCGTAAAAAGAGAGGACATCCACTTGCGTAACGGGAGCCCATCGACTATAATATCAGTGCAGGGTGGATGCCCTGCACTGATAATGATTGGAGGCCATGAACAGCATGGATGAGGAAAGGGATCTTGTCGTATTTGAGGACGACGCCGGCAATGAGCTGACCATGGAGGTTCTGGATTACCTGAACTACGAGGGCAAGGAATACGCGATGCTCACCGACTATGTGGAGGACGACAAACGCAACGAGGACGACCCTGTCGAAGTGTTCTTCATGGAAGTCGTGCCGGTGGGCGAGGACCAGGAGGAGTTTGTGCCCATCGACGAGGCGCTGGCCGAGAAGCTGATCAAGATTGTCGAGACCAGTGACTTTGACGATGAAGTCCTGGAGGACGAGGAATAACGCAACAGGGATAGTCGCAAACCATCTGCAGGGGCGCCGATGCGGCGCCCGCCCCATTGAGTACTATGGGCGGGCGGCGGATCGCCGCCCCTGTATTGCGTATGGATTGTCCTCACATGATCCGCGCAGGATCGTTCTCCGGGTCCTCGGGTTGGATCACGAAGCCGGTGCCGCTCTTGAACAGCAGCTCCTGGTTCTTCACGCTGACGCGGGTACCGGGGGCGATGGGGTGGGTGATGAATACGTTACTGCCGATCACGGAGTCGTGGCCGATCACCGTGTCGCCGCCCAGTATCGAAGCGCCGGCGTAGATGGTCACGTTGTCCTCGATGGTGGGGTGGCGGCGCTTGCCGTGTAGCTTCTGGCCGCCCCGGGTAGACAGCGCGCCCAGGGTGACGCCCTGGTAGATCTTCACATTGTCGCCGATGACTGTGGTCTCGCCGACGACGATGCCGGTGCCGTGGTCGATGAAGAAGTATCGACCGATCTGCGCGCCGGGGTGGATGTCGATGCCGGTGCGGCTGTGGGCGTATTCCGTCATGATTCGGGGAATCAGCGGCACTTCCAGCTGGTAGAGCACATGGGCCAGGCGATAGACGGTGATGGCGTACATGCCGGGATAGGCGATGATCACCTCCGCCTTGTCGGAGGCGGCAGGGTCGCCGTCGTAGGCGGCTTGAAGGTCCGTCTCGACATAAGCGCGAATCTCCGGCAGCTTTTCAAGAAATGCGGCGGTCAAATCCTCTGTGGCGCGGTCGATGCCGTCGCCATATGCCTGGCTGCTGCCCCGGAGGGCGATGCCGATTTGGCGATTCAGGTGAAAGGCGATGTCCTCGATCAACGCCGACAGGTTGTTCTTCGGGTTGTAGATGCGATAGGTATAGTCGCGGTAGTAGCCGGGAAACACCAGGCGGAAGAGCTTTTCGATCAGGGCCTCAATCACCAGTCGGTCAGGTTGTGTGAACATCTCCAGCCGGTCGATGACCCGTTCATTGCCGTAATCGGCGAGTATGCGGTCCGTCAGTGCCTGTATGCGCGCTTCAAAGGGTACGGATTGATGGCTCATGGCAAAGGCCTGCCTTTCGTCATAATGGGACCGTTTCAATATATGACAGGGATTCAATGGTAATCCTGGAAGCTGCATACATCGCCGATATCCACCTTCAGTGCGGTACAGATGCGCCCCAGCACATCCAAGCGGGTCGCATCTCCGGCCAGCAGCTTTCGGTAAGTGCTTTCGCTGATTCCGGCGAGCCAAATAATATCCTTACGGGTGTATCCCCGGCGCTCCATCAAACGCCACAGCCTGAGATAGGAAAGGGTCATGGTATCGTCTCCCCAATAATGTGGTAAACCCTATTATAGCACCTTAACGGTTGACGATAGTGACACAATTATGACGGCCAAAAGACGATATTCCGACAAATAAAACAGGCGGCCATTCGTTGGGGATGACCGCCTGTCGGGGTATTTTTTTAGCGTGTGATGATGTCCACCGGTACGTTGAAGATCTTGGCGACCTTCAGAATGGTGTCGATGTATCTGCCCACGCCTGCGGCCATGTGGTGGGTGGGACCGGCTTCGGACCACTTATCGCAAAACTCGGTGGCAGAACAGCTGAAGCGCATGCGCATGTTGGTGTCGCCGAACATGAAGATGGGGCCTTCCTCGTTCACACCCTCGGCCACCACGAACTTGAAATGGCCGTCACGGTCCTGAGTGATGCCCAGGAAGGTGATGGGCTGGTTGGTCGGTGGGTAGAACTGGGTAAGATACCCGCCGCCGGTCTTGCCGTGGAACACGGGTACGATTTTCATGGTGGGCTTCCTGGCCTGGGAGATGTCCGCATCGCCGGAACCGGAGTGGCCGATGATGCAGATGTCCTCGTTGAAGTCGATGGAGTACATCTCGGAAAGCTGGCCGGTACCGCTGATGGTCTTCATGATGCTCATGGCCATGGCCACCTTGATGTCGCCCTCCACGGCGCAGGCGGTGCCCTGCTTGATGAGCATCGAGAACGCCGGGATCAGCATGGAATCCAGCTTGCCGGCCACGCCCTGGGCGAAGCCGTCATAATGGCTGGCCACCAGGCCCAACTGCTCGTCCTTCACCCACTGCTCGAAGGCCACGACATAGCGGGCCATGTCCCACACCTTTTCGACGGTTCCGCCGCCCTCGATGTCGAAGGTGTCCAGTATGTCCTCGGCCTTGGCACGGATGGCGGCCTCGTCGGTGATGTCGTCAGCGATGGCCCACATCTTCTCCCAGTCAAACTGTTTGGTGTACAGCCACATGCGGTGGTACAGGTTCGTCTCGTCGATGTACAGGTCCATCATGCCGGGGTAGGGCCGGCCGATCTGGGCGATGTTGGTGTCCCGGAAGCGACGGCGCACCTGGGCAGCGCGGCACCAGTCCTCGATCTCCGCCTGGAGGTGGGGATCGCCGCCCTCGTCCACGCCGGTGATGACCGCGTGGCGCTTGCCGGCGCGCTCCAGATCGGCCACCATCTCGCCCACGGCGCCGCAGGCGTACAGCTCGCCCAGCCAGGTAGGGGTGTCAGTTGTGGCGTACTCGGGGGCGCGCTTCTTCTGGATGTTCACCAGCACCACGGGCACGTCCAGGTCTCGCACGGCGGGCAGCATATTGTAGCTGGTGGCGTAGGTCAGCAGCTGGAGTATCACCAGGTCCACGTCCGCGGCGCGGAATTTGTCGCCCGCTGCCATGGCCAGCTCCTTGGTGGTGACGATGCCGCCGTCGATCAACTCCACCGAATCGGGGATGCGGGTCTTGAACTTTGCGTACTGGCCCTCAAATTCGGGCACAAGGGATGGGAACTGGGGCAGGTAGGCCCCCAGGGCGATGGCGAATACGCCTACTCTTGCCTTGGTATTGACCAACATTCTCTCTTTTCCTCCTTAGTCGGGTGGGGTATGTTTTTTGCATACGAAACTGCGGCAGCCTGTGCCGCTTCATACAAAAGCATAACACAGAATCGCCGCTGTGTCCAGTGAAAAATAATCATGGGTATTGGACAATGGGCGCTTGATCGTGTATAATACATGCATATCCAATAACGGGCACCTCAAAAAACTCTCATCACCGTCGGGCGGCTGAATTTCAGCCATCTTTGCCATGCAAAAACCTTGACTGCCCGCCAGGCAGCCTGCGTCTTTTGCAAGTCAAATCTGACTGAAATTCATCTCGCCGGACGGCGCGATAGTTTTTAGAGGTACCCTAACGCGGACGATCTGGAGGGAAAGCTATGGTATCGGATAAATTCATGGTCAACAGCGACGCCGAGCGCATGGCGGCGGCGCGGTACGCGACGGAAAACTTCGCCTGGCACGCTGGGTTGGACAGACATGACACGCTTCAGCTAAGCCTGCTGGTGGAGGAAACCCTGGGCATGATGAAGGCCATGGTGGACGACTTCTATGGCCGTCTGTGGTTTTCCGGCGATGCCAGCGCATGTGAAATCCACCTCGAGGCCACGGCAAACATGGATTCCGATAGGAAACAGGAGCTGCTCTCAGTGTCCAGCACCGGGAAGAACGCGGCGGCGAAGGGCTTTATGGGCATGCTGGGCGACGTGATCTCCAGGGCGTTGAACAACGTCGGCCATGCGGTGGACGAAGCCTACGGCGGGACTGCCGTAGCAGGCAGCGTGGTGGCCCCCGCGGGGATGGGTACGCCGAACCTGTACGACCTGACCCCGGTGTGGACGCTGGACCAATACCGGGAGAACGTGGAAAAGGGTCGTTTGGAGGCCGACACCCTTGAGCGAGCAAAGGAGGACCTGGAGAAGTCCATCGTGGCCAACCTCGCCGACAACGTGGTGGTGGGCGTGAAGGGCGACCGAATCGAGCTGGTGATCAGTAAGAAATTCAAGTAAGACAGGCCCTGGGGCGCATATATTCTGATTTGGCGAGGCTTTGGCGTATCCGCAAACATCTCAATAACCAGAATATGTATTTACGAAGAACAAC
>ONJE01000280.1 GCA_900318045.1 uncultured Eubacteriales bacterium | reverse complement strand
GCTCGAACCCACTAAGCCTGCAGAAAATCGCCTTGAAATGCAGCCCAATCCACTCGAAACTGCACATCCCTCATTTTAGAAACACACTCTAGTTTACGCCATGGCCATGCTGTAAATCTCAGCACGCAGCGCCGGGCTGACGGACTGGACGGTCTGTATGCCGTTGGAGGTGCAATAGTCGTTCAGCGCCCTGGCCAGGTTGTCGTCGTACATGCCGTCTATGTAGCCATCATAGTACCCGATGGAGGTCATGGCCAGCTGTAGCTTGGCGACCAGAGGGCCCTCGCAGCCCGGCGTCAGGGTGGCATATTCCGCGGTGATGTCGTCCTCGGACATGATCCTGTCCAGCAGCGCACGACTGGCGACGCCGTTTACCTGCTCCCCTGCCGCAGACTGGTAGCGCATGACGGCGAGGGTGGTGGATTCATCGTAAACCCCGGTAGGCGTCTCGCTCAAGAAGCCCAGCCCGATCAGGCGCTCCTGAAGGGCGGAGACTTCTGCGCCGGCGGAGCCGCGGCCCAAGCCGCCCGAAATATTTTCCACCGGACTTGCATCGAGGAACTGGCGGTAGGTCAGCCGACAATCCTCGGTGTAGCCCTGAACCTTCAGCAGGTCACGCAGGCCTGTCTTCTTCGCGGCACCGTTGAAGATCTTGACGGTTGTGCCTTCGGGGCAGTGCTCGGAGATCCAGCGGGCATCCTCCCAGAGCAGGCGGATGCATCCGTGGGAGGCCTTCGTGCCCAGCTGGGCCAGCGCCTCGTTGTCAATGGTCCTCATGTCCTTCTCGCTATAGGGGATGGAATGGAACAGTATACTGCCCTTGATTCGCGTGGCATATTTAACGTAACACTTGTATTTGGTGATGAAATACCATTCCTGCCGGTCCGTCTCGGGACGCGACTGTTCCATATTGAAAGTGCCCAGGGGGGTGTAGTTCTCAATACCGGTGGAACAGATCATCTGTCGAACGATCTTCCTGTCGGAATTGCGATAGACAGTGGTGATTTGGTTTGTGACGTCAACCTCGACGCAGTAAGTATCCCTGTCGACTGTCTGCGCCACACAGGTCGCGACCGACGTCACGCAAAGCAGCGCGGCAAAGGTCATTACAGCCAGTCGAAGCAAGCGATGGTACATGGTATTCCCCCCAAATTCGTCTTTAACGATGACGTGCATCGTTCTCCATTCTGTTTGTATGTTACATTTTACCCCCTGAATATTACATGTGCAATACTTTTTTCACACTTTACACAGAAAAAATGCAATTGTGTAGATAACTCAACGCGCGGAACGGGAATATGGGTATTGACATACGGCGGAAAAAGCGATATAATTACCACCGTCAACACGACAAGCACCATTAGCTCAGTTGGTAGAGCACCTGACTCTTAATCAGGGTGTCCAGGGTTCGAGCCCCTGATGGTGTACTGAAGAAAGCCCCGAAAACAGTGCGTTTTCGGGGCTTTTGCTTTGACTGCGACCGATCATGCCTGCGGGTTCATCCGCGCCAGCAGGCCGCTGGCACGCAGGGCGGGCAGCACGGCATGGTAGAACAGCGGGGCGGCGATTACGGCCACTGCGGCGTTGATCAGCGAGGGAACCAGCTTGGCCAGCATGGTGGCCCAAACCGCGTCCATGGGATAGCCATAGACGAATTTCTGGTAGATGAAGGTCTTCAGCATGTAGAGCGCCACATAGGTTAACGCGCCGCACAGGCAGGCCAGCGCGGTCCGATCGATGCGGCCCTTGCCAGTGGAATGGACATTGCTCTCCAGGATGGCGCCGCAGACCCACGCCATGGCAAATTTGCTGACGAACGTGATCAGCACATTGACAAGGTCGTAGCCCGTCGTAGCGTCATAGAAGGCGGAGCCGATGCCCGCGGCGAGTCCCCCCTGCAGAGGGCCGAGCAGTATGCCGCTGAGCAGGCAAAATGCGTTGGCAAAGTGGACCTTGGAGCCGAGCAGTGGGAAGCGGAACAGCGTGACCACGTAGATCATGGCCGCCATCATCGCGATAAAGGTGATATTGAATACGGAGAATTCACGTTTTTTCATGGTATGGACCTCCCTCAAAGCGTTTGACTTTTCATGCAATGCAGTATATACTAAAATTGAACTTATTAAAAGAGCCAGAAGAGAAGAAAATTATAAGACCAGATGAGCAGACAAAAGCCGGAATATCTGAATCTGTACGAAATCATACGGGACGAGATCACCAGCGGATCCTGGCCCTATGGCGCGCGCCTGCCCTCCCGCAGACAGACGGCGCTGGACAGAGGCCTGAGCGCAGTGACCGTGGAGCACAGCTACGAGCTGCTCTGCCAGGAGGGCTATATCCAGGCACGCTCCAGGAGCGGCTATTACGTCATTTATCGCAGCGACGACGGATTCGCGGCCGTGGACAGCCAGCCGCTCATGCACGCACCCGTCGATGAAGCCGACGCAGAGGACGCCTTCCCGTTTTCGGTGCTGGCCAGCGCCATGCGCCGGGTACTGGCCGACTATGGCGAGGCTCTCCTGTGCAAGCCACCAAACGAGGGCTGCCTGGAGCTTCGCACTGCCATCTCCCGCTACCTGGCCCGGAACCGGGGCATCCAGGCATCGGAGGAACAGATCATCATCGGATCCGGCAGTGAATACCTGTATGGGCTGGTGGTGGAAATGCTGGGGGCAGACCGCGTCTTCGCCATTGAGTATCCCTCTTATGAGAAGATCGAACAGGTGTATCATGCCAAGGGAGTGTCCTGCGAGCTCCTGCCCCTGGGCCATGATGGCATACGCAGCGCGGCATTGGCCGGAACAAGGGGCTCTGTGCTACACATCACGCCCTTTCGCAGCTATCCCACAGGTGTGACGGCCTCGGCCTCCAAGCGCGCGGCGTACATTCGCTGGGCAGAGCAAGGGGATCGATATATTGTAGAGGATGACTTTGAATCGGAGTTTTCGATGCTCAGGAAGCCCGAGGACACCGTATTCGCCCTGTCTGAGGCCGGAAATGTGATTTATATGAACACCTTTACGCGCACCATTTCGCCAGCCCTTCGCGTAGGCTACATGGTGCTGCCACCACGGCTGATGCCCCTGTTTCGCCAACGGGTGGGGTTCTATTCCTGTACGGTGCCCGCCTTTGAACAGTACCTGCTGGCAAACCTGATCGCCACGGGAGACTTTGAGCGGCATATCAACCGGATGCGAAGAAAAGGCAGGAAACAGGAGCGCGGGACATCGCTTTGAAAAAGTGCGTTCATCATGACAATGCGCACGCGGTTCAATGACCGGTGGGCGGGAATTGGCGCATTGAGCGTTATTTGAGCAGCCGCGGGAAAGCCCGCCCCGACAGATCAGGCACAGAGACATGCCCCACCATCAAAAAGTTGTGAAAAATTTAACCTTGTTCTTGCAATCATGTGGATTTTCATGTATACTGGGATAGAGAGAACATCATTTCGGAGGCGATACCCGTGACAGTTACCCACAACATCGGCGTGCTGTTTGCCGATGAGAGCTCCAACGGCCTGACCCATCCCTTCTTCGCATCGGTGTTGAATGCCTTCAAAACTGAAGCCGAGAACCACGGCTACGACCTGACCTTCATCAATCACAATGTAGGTCGGGATGGCTCCAGCTTCGTGGACTATTGCCGCTACAGGAATCTGGACGGCGTGCTGCTGGCCTGTGTCGACTTCTATTCAAAAGCTATACAGGCGCTGTTGGACAGTGAAATTCCCTGCGTATCGGTGGACTATCCCTGGCCGAAGCAGTCCTGTGTGCTGTCG
>ONJE01000277.1 GCA_900318045.1 uncultured Eubacteriales bacterium | reverse complement strand
CCGCTCAGTTACGGCACCAACAGCGCCGCCCCGATGACCTCGGCACGGTCGCCCCACTCGCCGGGCAGGAACTTCGCCGGATACTTTTGATCGATCAGCGAATGGTGCCGGTAAGAGGCGATCATACGGTCGATGAAGCGGTGTCCCAGGTTGGTAATACCCCCGCCGTACACGAATACATTGATGTCGAAGATCTGGTTCAGGTTGTGGAACATGCGGCCCAGGTATTCAGCACCCCGGTTCACAACCTCCAGGGCCAGGGGATCGTTCATTTGGAAGGCGCGGCCTACGGCGATCATGTCGATGTTGGACAGGGTGCCGGCATAGTCCAGTATGCGGCTCTCCTCGCCCTCCTTGATGCGGTCCATGGCGTAGCGGGCCATGAAGAAGCCGGAGGCGATGGAGTGGACGCAACCGATCACGCCACAGCCGCAGGGGTAGCCGGTGGAATCGGAGATAAAGGTATGGCCGATCTCGCCCGCCATGCCATGCATACCCCGGTAGAGCTGGCCGTTCAGGATCAGGCCGCCGCCGATGCCTGTGGCAAGCGTGGCGTAGATCATGTGGTCGTAGCCGCGACCTGCGCCGTATTTGTGTTCGGCCAGCGCGGCCACATTGCCGTCGTTGTCCACATACACGGGCACCTGGAGCCGCTGGTGCAGCATCTCCCGCACCGGCTGATCGTTCAGCGAGACGATGTTGCTGCTCTCCAGCGTCACGCCCCGCTTGAAATCCACCGAGGAGGGGAACGCCGCGCCGATGCCCCTGATGTTGCCCAGGGTCATCCCTGCTTTTTCTACCAGGCCATCGGTCTGCTGGGCCAGGAAGGTGATCAGCTCATTGGCGGTGGCGTCCTTGTCGGTCAGGTACTGCTGCTCCTGCAAGAGCTGCATGTTGCCGTCGAACAGACCCATCCGGATGCAGGTCCCCCCAACGTCGATGCCTATGACATATTCCCGCATTTCATTTGCCTCCTACGGATGCTTTCTACACCTTTATACTGCCCATCTCCACCGCTTCGTACTCCGCGAGGATCGGGTCGACGGTGTGGGTGAGGAAGCGCTCGGTTTGCTCGGCGGCACGGCCGGTGTACTTTTCCGGGGCCAGCAGGGCGGTCAGGCTCTCCTGGCTCAGAGGGAAGGCGGGGTCGGCGGCAATGCGTGCCATCAGATCGCTCTCAAGGCCTTCGCTCTTCATGCGACCCGCGGCGGCCTGGGAGTGTACGCGCACCCGCTCGTGGATCTCCTGTCGGTCTGCGCCGTGCTTCACAGATTCCATGATGATGTCCTCGGTGGCCATGAAGGGCAGGTTTTCCATCACCCGCTTTTCGATCATCTTCGGGTAGACCACCATGCCGTCCGCAATGTTGGCGTACAGCTCCAGCACCGCGTCGGTTGCCAGGAAAGCCTCGGGAAGTGACAGCCGGCGGTTGGCGGAATCGTCCAGCGTGCGCTCAAACCACTGGGTGGCGGCGGTCATGGCGGCATCCTGCACCAGCGCCATCACGTGGCGGGACAGGGCGCAGATGCGCTCAGAGCGCATGGGGTTGCGCTTGTAGGCCATCGCCGAGGAGCCGATCTGGTTCTTCTCGAAGGGCTCCTCCACCTCGAAGGGCTCCTCCACTTCCCGGAAGGATTGCAGCAATCGCAGATCCTGGGCGAACTTGTAAGCGCTTTGGGCGATGCCCGACAGCGCCCCCAGCACACGGGTGTCAAGCTTGCGGGGATAGGTCTGTCCGGAGACATCGAATACCTTTTCCATGCCCATTTTTTCGGCGATGCGCTTCTCCAATTCATCGACCTTCGCGCCGTCGCCCTCGAACAGCTCCATGAAGCTGACCTGGGTGCCGGTTGCGCCCCGGTTGCCCAGCAGCTTCAGCGACGACAGGGCAAAGTTCACCTCGTCCAAATCCATCATCAGGTCCTGAATCCACAGAGCGGCCCGCTTGCCCACGGTGGTCAGCTGGGCCGGCTGGAGATGGGTGTACCCAAGACAGGGAAGGTCCTTGTATTCCCAGGCGAATTTGCGCAACCGGCGCAGCACCTCCACCAGCTTTTTACGGATCAGGGTGAGCGCGTCCCGCAGCATCAGTATATCCGCATTGTCGGTGACGTAGCAGCTCGTCGCCCCCAGGTGGATGATGCCCCTGGCGTTGGGGCACACGTCGCCGTAGGCATGGACGTGGGCCATCACGTCGTGGCGCACCCGTGCCTCGTGGCGGGCGGCGTTTTCATAATCGATATCCTCGATGTGGGCCTTCAATTCGTCCACCTGGGCCTTCGTTACCGGTAGCCCCAGCTCCATCTCGCTCTCCGCCAGGGCGACCCATAATTTGCGCCAGGTGGTAAACTTCCTGTCCGGGGAGAAGATGTACTGCATCTCCGGGCTGGCATAGCGGGAATTCAGCGGGGATTCATAGGTGCTCTTGTTCATTTTTCCTCCTGGTATTGGCGGTTACATGTGAATAAACTGAGAGTAACTCTACAGTTTGCGAATCGGAAACATCATATAGTTTTTTCCCCGTCTGAGGACAGGTAAAATCATGGACGGCTCCGGCATGAGGGAGGCCTTTCCCGCTCATGTAGTTCAGCATCTGCACGAAGGTATCGCTTTCGTTGTTTTTGACGCGAAGGTACTCAAGAGCGGGAATGATCCTTTCACAATCTACTCAATTCTCATGGCACTCCCACAAAGGTATCGATGAGCCGGACGGCCGTATTTCAGTTCGCGCATCCCATAGAGGTTTATCTGATGATCAGTGCTTCCCGTTCCGCCCCCACGCTCACATATTTGATCGGGCAGCCGACACGCTTTTCGATGAACAGCACATAATCCTGCGCCGCCTTGGGCAAGTCCTCCCATTTGCGGGCCTTGCTGATGTCGCACTTCCACCCGGGGAGGGTTTCGTAGACGGGCTCGCAGTCGTACAGGTCGGGAGTGTAGGGGAAACGGTCGATGGTATCGCCATTCAGCTTGTAGGCGATGCAGACCGGGATCTCCTTCAGGTAAGAAAGCACATCCATCTTGGTCAGCGCCAGCGCCGTCGCGCCCTGGAGCTTCGTGCCGTAGCGGGTGGCGGGGATGTCCATCCAGGCCACGCGACGGGGACGACCGGTGGCCGCGCCGTACTCCGCGCCGGCCTCGCGCAGGTCGTGGGCAGCCTCGCCGTCCAGCTCGCCGACGAACGGGCCCTCGCCCACGCAGGTGGAGTAGGCTTTGGTGACGCCCACAACCCCGTCGACCTTCAGCGAAGGCATGCCGCAGCCCACTGGGGCTTCGGCGGCCAGGGGAGAGGAGGAGGACGTAAAGGGGTAGATGCCGTATTGGATGTCCCTCAACGCGCCCAGCTGGGCCTCGAACATGATGTCCTTGCCCGCGTTTACTGCGCCCTCCAACAGCTCGCCCGCGTCGCACAGGTGGGGGATCAGGGCGTCGCCCCATTGATGGATCCACGCCAAGGTTGCGTCGAAGTCGATCTTCGGCTGGCCGTAGCCCTGTACGATGGTGTCATTCTTCCAGTCTACCAGGCGATGCAGGTGTTTTTCCAGCGCTTCGGGGTGCGTCAGGTCGCCCATCATGATGGCCTTTTTCATGTACTTGTCACCATAGATCGGGCTGATGCCCCGCAGCGTGGAACCGAAATGGTCCTTGCCCAGTCGCTGCTCCTCCCACTTGTCCTGGTTGGGATGGATGGGCAGCACCATCATGGCGCGGTCTGATATTTTCAGGTTTTCGGGGGTGATGGCCACGCCCTTTTCCCGCAGGCGACCCATCTCTTCATTGATGTGCTTCAGGTCGATCACCACGCCGGTGCCCAGCAGGTTCACGGTATTTTTGCGGAATATGCCCGAGGGCAGCAGATTCAGGGCAAATTTGCCGTATTCGTTGATGACGGTATGGCCGGCGTTGTTGCCACCCTGATAGCGGACGACCACGTCGAACTGACCGGCAAAGTAATCCACCATGCGGCCCTTGCCCTCGTCGCCCCAGTTGATGCCCACAATTGCGGTATTGGACATGAATATTCACCTCATAATTGAATGATGGCCGCCTGCTGTGGGCGGCGTTACGGGCGAAAACGCCGGTTTTCGCCATATAAATCAATTATACCAGTTTTAAAGGATTTTTTCTACAGAGAAAAGGTAAACAGTGACACAGAATGAGGCCACCCACGCAGTGGAACAGGTCCTTCGACTGCGCCCTGCATATGGCAAGGCTTCGCTCAGGATGACAAACGATGCATAATGGTGTTATCCTGAGCAAAGCAAAGGGCCTTAAGGAAATACCGCCTGAGTAATACGGTTATTTGATTGCCGAATTTTGTGGGGGTGGCACAATGAATGTCACGCCTCCGCCTGTACGGCGGTCAGGGCAATGGTGTTGACGATATCCTGTACCGAGCAGCCCCGGGACAGATCGTTGCAGGGCTTCGCCAGCCCCTGGAGTACGGCGTAGCACTCCGCGCCGCCAATGCGCTGGGTCAGCTTGTAGCCGATGTTGCCCGCCTGGAGGTCGGGGAATACCAACACATTGGCCCGACCGGCCACCGCGCTTCCCGGTGCCTTCGACGCGGCCACCTCCGGCACCAGCGCGGCGTCCAGCTGCAATTCCCCGTCCAGGATCAGGTCCGGAGCCATTTCATGGGCGATGGCTGTGGCCTGCTGCACCTTGCTGACCAACTCGTGCTTCGCGCTGCCTTTCGTGGAGAAGGAGAGCAGCGCCACCCGGGGCTCGTCGATGCTGCAGAGCACCCTTGCCGTGTCGGCGGCGGTAACGGCGATTTCGGCAAGCTCCTTCGCGGTGGGGCAGGGTACAACTACGCAGTCGGCATATACCAACAGGCCATCCTCGCCCAGGGCTTTGTTGGGACAGTTCATCAGGAAGCTGGAGGATACCACGCTGATGCCTGGCTTTGTTTTGATGATTTGCAGCGCCGGGCGAAGCATGTCGCCGGTGGTGTGTACCGCGCCGGAGACCAGCCCGTCGGCGTCGCCCAGCTTGACCATCAGTATGCCGTAGTACATCGGGTCGGCGGCCAGCTTCCCTGCGGCCTCACGGCTAAGCCCCTTCGACTTGCGCAATTCATAGAGGGCGTCGGCATAGGCGTCAAATCTGGCGCTGTCTGCAGGGTTGACGATCTCAATGCCCGTGAGGTCGGTGCCTGTTTTGGCGGCGACGGCCTGAATCCTGTCGGGGTCGCCCAGCAGTATGGGCTCAGCAAGCCCTTCAATGCGCACTTTCGCCGCGGCCTGCACAGTGCGCGGTTCATCGCCCTCGGGGAGTACTATGGCGCGCAGGTTACGGCGCGCTTTTGCCCAAACTTTTTCGATCATAGTCATGGTATGTCCTCCTTCACAGTCGCCGACTGTTCGGCACGTGCGTTTATCGGATGTTGCGGCGAGCCGTCAGGCTTACGGTGGCGGCGCAGATCC
>ONJE01000273.1 GCA_900318045.1 uncultured Eubacteriales bacterium | reverse complement strand
GTTTAGAACGCGGCAGTCGCTATTTCTAATCCCTATTCCCTAATCCCTAATCCCTGCGCGTCAGCTCGACAAATCAGAATCTACCCTCCCCCTCAAAACCACAGGCGCCCCGCGGGGAAGCGTGCGCTTCCCCGCGGGGCGTCGAATCATTTCGGTATGATGACGGCATCCTGGAATATCTGCCACAGGGAGGCGAAGGACGCCTGTCCGTCCCGCACGATCCAGTTGACCAGCGCTGACAGCAGGAACCCGCACGCAACGATCACAACGATCCCGGCCACCGCGCCGACAAAATCGTAGATCCCTGCGAAGATCTTGAAATTGATTCTGCGCCGCTTGACCTCCTGGCGCGTATAGATCCTGGCCACCCGCTCACCTCCGCTTTCCAATTATGGGTACCTCTAAAAACTACCGCGCCGTCCGACGGTGATGAGAGTTTATAGAGGTGCCCTTATGCCGTCATGGCCTTTTGCACTGTGGCGGCGCAGTTTCCGCCGCTACAGGCGCGTTTCAGTCCGATTCTTCCTTCATTATAGCACGTCCCGCATGCAAATGCAAATCACGTGCCATACAATATGATCTCATTCTTCGACTTGTACACACTGGTGCACAGCAGCTCCCGGCTCAGCTCGTTGCCGTAGGCGTCCCAGCGTACCTTATAGGCCTCGGCCTTGTAGCCGTCCCGTCCGTTCTGGTAAACCTTGGTCTGGCCCGAGGGCAGCGCCGGGGTGGGCTGGTACTCGGTCTGGTATTTGATGGCCTCGGTGGTCACGGCCTCCAGGGTGATCTTTTCACCGTTCGGCAGCAGACGCCCGAATATGCCAAAGCGCACCCGCTTGTCGTCGGTCAGATAGCAGCAGATGTAGATGTCGTCCGGAGACGTGTTGGTGAACTTCAGGTCCTGGTGGCCCCAGTCCACGGTGGCATCCTTGCCCTTGTCCACGTAGTGCACGGTCAGAGAGTGGTTGTGGCGCTCATCGATCTGCATATCCGATTTCACCGCCGCGTTGAACAGCGTCGTGGACACCTGGCAGATGCCGCCCCCCAGCTGCTCGGTCACCTCGCCGCCGGAGTAGGCGGTGGCCATTTTGAAGCCACGGTCCGCGGTGCGCCGCCCCACCCGCTCGTTGAAGGAGAAGGTCTCACCCGGGGCCAGCTTCGCGCCGTTGATCATCGACATGGCCACCGTGATGTTGTTCAGGCGGGATCGGCTGGAGGAGGAGGCGTTGGTGATGGCGTAGTCGATCAGGCCGTACATCCCGCCGATCACATCGGTGGTGATCTCCGGCGGCTGCTCGGCGATGGCCATGGTCACATTCCCCCCGCCTGCCACCAGCGCCGCCACCACGTCCTGCTTCAGGGCGACTTTGTCCAGCTGCCTGCCCATCGTGGAAGGGTTGAAGGTGAACTCGTAGGTGTCCACGTCGAAGCTGGCCACGGTGGCGTTCACCGGGTCCTGGTCGATCTTCAGCGCCTGCATCTGCACGAACTGGTCCACCAGCGCGTCGCTGTATTCGGTGCGGTGGATGGCGTAGGCCGCCGGATTCTGCATCCGCCTGGAAGCCATGCGGTAGCGCTCCTCCAGCGTGCCGCTGCGCCCGTGGCTCCATGCCGTGGTCAGCACCGACTGATAGTCGCTGGCGTAGCCCAGCTCCCCGGCTGTGACCGTGGTACCGTCGTCCAGCGTCACCGTGCGGCCCGCGTTCCGGGCCTCCACCCGGTCCCGCCAGTAGTCCATGGCGTTGGACAGCGTCATCTTGGACACGTCCACGCCCTCTACGGTGGTGCCCTCGTAGAAGGTCTGCTTGTCCACCACGTCCCGCATCATCCGGAAGTCGGCATACTGGCTCTGGAGGCGCAGGCCCAGGGCCACCACAACCGCGATGGCGATGGCGAGGCAGGCGTTCAGCGCGCCAAACAGCGTCCTGCCCTTTTCCGGTGGCGTGCCGCCGTTCTGGGCGGTTGGCTTTGGCGCGGTCGCGACGCTGCGCTCCAGGAACAGGTCGTCCGAGGCAGCGCGACGACGGGCCGATGTATTTTTCTCATTGGCCGCCCTGGCCACGGGGTTGGCCTGGACCTTTGCCACCCTTCGGGCGGTCGTCTTCCCGTTCTTTTTGGCGGAGGCGGGCTTCTTCGCCGCGCCGTTGGCATGGGCCTTCCCCTCAGCGGAAGCGGGCTTCTTCGCCGCGCCGCTGGCGCGGGCCTTCCCTTCGGCCGAGGCGGGCTTCTTCGCCGCGCCGTTGGCGCGGGCCTTCCCCTCAGCGGAGGCGGGCTTCTTCGCCGCGCCGCTGGCGCGGGCCTTCCCCTCGGCGGAAGTGGGCTTCTTCGCCGCGCCGTTGGCGCGGGCCTTCCCCTCAGCAGAGGCGGGCTTCTTCCCACTCTTGCCCTGCGTGGACTCCGCAGCGGCCTTCGGGGTCTTTCCCCCGTCCTTCGCCGGGGTAACGCCGCTCTGCTTCGATGTGTGCAAGGCCGCGGTCCTGTCCTTTGCGGGCTTTTTGGGGGGCGCCTTGCGCCTGGTTGCTTTCTCTGGCATCTATAGAATCGCTCCGTTGATTCGCGTTGTTGCTATCATGCCCGGTGTGCGGGTTCACCACTCATTTTGAAGGAAAAGCATTGAATCTTCAAGCGGCTTTTGCTAATTTTCTTCGGATACATTGTGAACGATGCGCCCATGATGGCAAAAAACGCGTCGAAAAAAGGAACGCTTTATAAACGTTCCCTTTTCTTTTGGATTTCGCGCGCCTTGACCGTTCCCGGACAAGTGCTTTTGAGGAGGGAGGCGATGCGGGGCATCGTTGACCGACGACAACGCAGCATATGGAGATTTAGACAAGCAGAATGTTCAAATCATTCCTGAACAGTGCCTTATTATAGTGACCTTACGCCTGAGCTTTGGCAAGGCGCTTCGCCATGCGAGCCTTTTTTCGGTTCGCCGCGTTCTTATGGATAACGCCCTTTGCGGCAGCCTTGTCAACCGCCCCCTGAGTCGCGCTGAGCAGCTTGGCATCGGCCTCGTTCGCGGAAACGGCGGTTTCGAACTTCTTGATCTGTGTCTTCATGGCGGACTTGATCATCCGGTTGCGCAGGTTCTTCTTTTCGGTCACCTTCACGCGCTTGATGGCAGACTTGATATTCGGCAAATTGTTCACCTCCCTACGCAAATTCACAAATGTGATTGTACCACGAACCGCCCCAAATTTCAAGATGTCCAATACATTTTGTTGCTAAACTTGGGTAAACTAATGCCAAAATTCACTGAAACGGGGGTTGTTTTATGCCCATTACCCGCACAGACCTGGCCATGGAGTGCTTTGAAAATGCCGACAGCGGCGCGATTCCCGGCACGCAGGTCAGCCATTGGGAGTCTGACGGTATCGAAATCACCGAGGTACTGGTCACCGACAACGAGGCCGCTCAGCTGCTGGACAAGCCGAAGGGCGCCTACCTGACGCTGGAATGCCCGTTGCTGTTGGAGCGGGACCCCGACGCGCGGCTGGCGATGGCCACGATGCTGGCGGAGGAGATCGACCGCATACTGCCCGACGGCGACGGCGACGCGCCGGTGCTGGTGGTGGGGCTTGGCAACCGCAGCATCACCCCGGACGCCCTTGGTCCGGGGGTGGTGGATCGCACGCTGGTGACCCGCCACATGCTGGGCGCACCCTGGGCACATTCGGGTATGAACAGCGTGTGCGCCGTGGCCCCGGGGGTGCTGGGCATCACCGGCATCGAAAGCATGGAGCTGGTGGAGGCGCTTGTGAAGGCCATCGCGCCCCGGGCGATCCTGTGCGTGGACAGCCTCGCCGCCCGGGATTCCCGGCGCATCGGCTGCACCATACAGCTGACCGACACCGGCATACAGCCCGGGGCGGGCGTGGGCAACCACCGCCGCCCCCTGACCCGGGACAGCGTGGGCGTGCCGGTGATCTCTGTGGGCATGCCGACGGTGATCTATGCCGCCACCCTTGCCCGGGACGCCTTCGCCTGGCTGGCCGACCGGGACGACGACGCGCCCCACGAGGCGGCCCTGGCCGATATGGAGAAGACGTTGCTGGGCGGGGAGATGGGCGAGATGATCGTCACGCCCCGGGAGATCGACGCCATCATCCAGGACGCCTCCGGCATCATCGCCTCGGCCATCAACCGGGCCCTCCAGCCCACGCTGAGCGACGCCGAAATCACCGCAATGATGAATTGACCTATATTGCAACAGATTTTTCAGGCTGCATGCCATACTTTATTAACATTGCATTCATTGTATGGCCATGTTTATCGTTTATAATAACGTTGTCGACAGGTAATGTCGATAGAAAAGGACACCCAACCTTCTTCTTCCCCCCTTGGCGCGGAACAGCCCTTGAGCAAGGCTGGTTCGCGCCATCTCTTTTATACTAGTATTATATCCTGCAAACTTCTTTTTTAATCGTTATATAATGATTCGACCCGCCGCGATTTGCTATAATATACCTTGTATTTTTATTGCCCACTACGGATGAAAAAGGGAGGATGGCCCATGAACAAAATCGGTTTCGACAGTCAGAAGTACATCCATCTCCAATCCGCGCGAATCCGCGAGCGCATCGAATCCTTTGGCGGCAAGCTCTACCTGGAATTCGGCGGCAAGCTGTTTGACGACTACCACGCCGCCCGCGTGCTGCCTGGCTTTGCCCCCGACAACAAGATCCGTATGCTGCTGGAGCTGAAGGAGCAGGCGGAGATCGTGATCGCCATCAACGCCAACGACATCGAGAAGAACAAGGTCCGGGGCGACCTGGGCATCACCTACGATTCCGATGTGATCCGCCTGGTTGACGTGTTCCGGGAATTCGGCCTGTACGTGGGCAGCATCGCCATCACCCAGTACACCGGCCAATCCGCCGCCGACGTGTTCCAGCGCCGCCTGGAGGCCATGGGCCTGCGGGTATACCGGCTGTACCGCATCCCGGACTACCCCTCCAACGTGGCCGGCATCGTCAGCGACGAGGGCTACGGCAAAAACGAATACATCGAAACCAGCCGTTCGCTGGTCGTCGTCACCGCCCCCGGCCCCGGCAGCGGCAAGATGGCCACCTGCCTGTCCCAGCTGTACCACGAGCACAAGCGGGGCATCCAGGCAGGCTACGCCAAGTTCGAAACCTTCCCCATCTGGAACCTGCCGCTGAAGCACCCGGTGAACCTGGCCTACGAGGCCGCCACCGCCGACCTGAACGACGTGAACATGATCGACCCGTTCCACCTGGAGGCCTACGGCGTAACCACGGTGAATTACAACCGGGACATCGAGATCTTCCCGGTGCTGCGGGCCATATTCGAGCGCATTTACGGCGAATGCCCCTACAAGAGCCCCACGGACATGGGCGTGAACATGGCGGGCAATTCCATCGTGGACGATGCGGTATGCTGCGAGGCCTCGTGCCAGGAGATCATTCGCCGCTACTACAAGAGCGCCTGCGCCGTCAAGCAGGGGCGCGCCATGCCCTCGGAGGTGCAGAAAATCGAGCTGCTGATGCGCCAGCTGAACCTGGATTCCAGCCGCCGAAGCACCGTGCAACCTGCGCTGGCCCTGGCTGAGCAGACCGGCGAGCCTGCCGTGGCCATGGAGCTTAACGACGGCAGGATCATCACCGGCAAGACCACGACCCTGCTGGGGGCTGCCTCCGCGGCGCTGCTGAATGCACTGAAGGCGCTGGCGGGCATCCCCGACGAGATCAAGCTGATCTCCCCCAACGTGATCGAGCCGATACAGCATTTGAAGGTGGCCCACATGGGCAACCGCAACCCGCTGATGCACATCGACGAGATCCTGATCGCGCTTACCATCTGCGCCGTCACCGACGACAACGCCGAACTGGCCATGGATCAGCTGTCCAATCTCAGTGGCTGCGAGGCCCATTCCACGGTGATCCTGTCCCAGGCGGACGAGGGCATGCTCAGCAAGCTGGGCCTGAACCTGACCTGCGAGCCGGCGTACCAGACGAACAAGCTGTACCACAAATGACCGTAGCGGCGCAGGCGCCGCCCCTGCAACAAGCATCCGCCAACGTATAGCAAACCTCCACAGCGGCAATAATGCCTTGTGGAGGTTGTTTTATGACTGGCAACAAGGTAGAGATATGCGGCGTGGACACATCCACCCTGCCCACCCTGACCCACGAGCGCATGCGCGAGCTGCTCAGGCGCGCCCAGGCGGGCGACGACGAAGCCCGGCGCGAGCTGATCCAGGGCAACCTGCGGCTGGTGCTGAGCGTGATCCAGCGCTTCCACAGCCGGGGCGAGAACATGGACGACCTGTTCCAGGTGGGCTGCATCGGGCTGATGAAGGGGTTGGATAACTTCGATCTGAGCCTGGACGTGCGGCTGAGCACCTATTGCGTACCGATGATCATCGGCGAGATAAGGCGCTACCTGCGGGACAACAATCCCATCCGCGTCTCCCGGTCCATGCGCGACACCGCCTACCGCGCTCTGAAGGCCCGGGACACCCTGTCCGGAGACGCCGGCCGGGAACCCACCACCTCGGACATCGCAAAATACATGGCGGTGCCGGAGACCGACGTGGTGCTGGCGCTGGAAGCGATACAGGAGCCGGTTTCGCTGTTCGACCCGGTCTACCAGTCCGGCGGCGAC
>ONJE01000269.1 GCA_900318045.1 uncultured Eubacteriales bacterium | reverse complement strand
CTGCCTGCTCGGCCACCTTCCCCTGAACCGGCAGCTCCGCTGCCTGGGGAAGGCTTTAGCCAACGCGGCAGCCGCCATTCCTGTTCCCTGTTCCCTGTTCCCTGTTCCCTGTTCCCTCGTTTCCCCGACAAATCAGAATTTGTATGCGACTGAACAGTCACCCGCTTCGCAAGGTATTTCCATGCGACTATTATTCCATCAGCCGCTTCATCAGCCAGTTTCCGAAGCATTCCAGCGTGGTCGTGGGCAGCGCTTCACGCCGGGCCATCATGATCGTGTCCTGCACAATGGAGAGCAATATGCTCATATCCAGGTTTGTGGTTATGCCCATGCGCCTGAGCGCGGCATCGTAAATCGACGAATCCGTCGGTTGGGCGAGAAACGATTCCCTTCGGAAGGCCATGCCGATCTCATGCTTCCGCTGATTCCACTCCGGAATCCGATTCACGGCAACCCCTCCCTCCGATACAATGCATATACAGTTATATATAATTACAGTTATCTACCTTCGAACCCTCCACGCTCGCAGGCCGGCAACCAGCTTCGTTTCGCCGCCATCCTGGAAGCGGGCGATCTTCAGGGTAACGGGCCGGGGCTGGCCATGGATCACCAGGCGGTATTGCAGTTTAAACACACCGTTTTCCCGAATCTCCCGCAGTACATTCTCCCGGTTGAAGCGTTCCAGGAACCTGTTCAGATCCGCGGGATACACGGTGCGGCGGGCATCGGCGATGCCCTGGGTAAAGAAGTCCTCCCCCGCCTTGCCGAAGCCGAGGCTGGCATAGTCGTCCGAAGCGCTGTATTCGACGTAAGCCCCTGTCTCCGGGTCCACGCTGTACAGGCTCAGGTAATCTTCGGACAGCGCCATCACCCGTGCCAGGGTATCCCGCTCCTGCTGGAACTGCTGCATCTGTTCCCGTTGGCGCATCTGGGCGTCGATGATGCTGATGCCCATGATGATCCGGTTTCCGCTGCCCTGCATCCTTGTGGCCTTCATATTGACGTACATCGGCGTACCGGTGTCGATCAGGCGGTAGGTGGCTGTATATACGCCCTGTTCATCCAGTTCTTTGATCAGCTGCTCCTTCGAGAAGCCGGCCAGGAAGCTCTCCCGGTCTTCCTCATAGATGCGGGTCATGGTGTCCCGCTTAGCCGCGGCAAAGAAGTTCTCGCCTTTGCGCTCCATGGCCAGTTCCTCCGCGCCCACCGGTGAGGTATATTCGATGAAGCGCTCGGTATCCAGATCGACGACGTAAATGTTGTAGTAGTCCGCTGCCAACGCCCGGGCGATGTCGGCATAGGTCGCGCCCTCGTTGGGCTCAGAGATAGAGAGCACCGCGATGGCCGCCGCGACGGTGCCGTTTACCGGATTCACGCCGATCTTCCGGGCAAAGGCATGGATGACAGAGCCATCCGGCATCTGCTCGTCAAAGAAGGCGCGGCCGCTACTCTTGCAGCAGTTCCCGACTATCTTCATGAAGGTCGACCCGGGGCCGAAGGGTGCGGCCGGATATTCCCCGGCCTTGTTTGCAAGCTCGAAACCGAAAAAGCGCTTTATGAAATCCCGGTAGGACCGGTTGGTGCGCACGAAGTGCACATGCCCGTCCTGAATCTCCATGATGCCCATGGGCAGCGTATTGAAGAAGTTTTGGAAGGCGTTGTCATCTTCATTGGTGATCACAGCCAGGTCGTACAGGTTCACGCGGCCGATGGCCTCGTAGTAATCCGATTCCGCAGGATTTTCATAGCCGAACTTGAAGCCCTTGTCGTAGCGCTCGAATATCTGCTCCATCGGCAGGGGTTTTTCGAAGAAGTAGCCCTGTAACTTGGAACAACCGATCTCCTGTAGGAACGCCACCTGGTCCCTGGTCTCCACACCCTCGCAGACCGTATCCACGCCCAGGGAGGTGGCCAGCTTCATCAGCTCGGTCAGTATAATCTTGCCGCTGTCCCCCTCGTCCAGCTTCTGCATGAAGCTCATGTCGAACTTGATCAGGTCGAAGGGGATGCTTTGCAGCACGTCCAGCGAGGAATAGCCTGTGCCGAAGTCGTCCATCCACACCGGGAAGCCCAGCTTCTGGAAGCGCTCAATCTGGCCCTTCATGAAGCCGAAATCCCGGCCCACAACGCTCTCGGTGATCTCAATGGTGATTCGGTCGTGGGCCACGCCGGCGGCGTCCACCCGCCTGCGGATCTCCTCGACGATGTCGCAGGCATCGAAGTCGGAGCGCGAGAGGTTGATGGAATGGGGCACCATGTCGCCCCCGGCATCCCGCTGGCGCTTCATCTTCTCCAGCACCTGTTCCAGCATGTACAGATCCAGCTTGTAGATCAGGTTGGCCTTTTCCAGGTAGGGGATAAAGTCCGCGGGGGACATAAAGCCGTTGACGGGGTCGATCCACCGGGCCAGGGCTTCTTCATCGCATATCCTCTGGCTGACCGCCCTGACGATGGGCTGGTAGTAGACCTTTATCCAGCCCTCCCGGATGGCCCGGTCCAGGTTGTTGAGTATGTACTGTTCCTTTTCCTGTTCGTCCCGCAGGTCGGTGTTGTACCATTTGAAGCAGGATACATAGCTCTTCCCGATCGCATCGCAGGCCAGCTTCGCCCGGTCGCATGCCGTGCTGACCGGCACGTTCTCCAGGCTGGCCGGATAGATGCCCACCCTGAGGGGCAGGGAATTGCCGCCGTTCAGTTCCCCGCACTCCCTGAACAATTGGCGCAAGGTATCCTCGAGGCCCTCTTCGCGGGTATAAGCGGCAAAATGATCGGCGTTGATGTGGCAGCAGCACTCTCTGCCAAAGGTATGGCTCAGCAACCCGGCGACCTCACGCAGCAGCTTGTTCCCAGCAGCAAAGCTGTACTTCTGATTGAAGTACTTCATGCCGGAAAAATCCATGTACAGCATGACCGGCTTTCCACCTGCCTCCAGTATGGCCTCCTTTCCCGACTCGCAAAGCTCAAAGAAATAGGTCATGGTGGGAAGGCCGGTGAGGTAGTCGTAATCGCTGGCCTTCACAATGCTTTCCTGGTGCAGGGCATGGCTCAAAGACTGATTCAGCCCCGTCCCGGGCTGCGCCCCATTCTCGGTATACGCGCCTTCGTCGGCATACCAAATCTGGGCGAGCAGCTCGCCCGTAGGCATGGACACGTGCCTGCCAAAGGCGTGCAGGACAATATAGCCGGAGCCGGTCTTCGCCTTCAGACGGTAAATGGCGTCAAAATCGCCGCCGTCCCGAACGAAGTGATAAACCGCTTCGGCGATGCGGGCCGTGTCGTCGGGATGCACGTTGTGATAGGTATCATGGTCCATGGCGGCGTAGGCGCTCTCCCGGTCCTCAGCGCCCAGCAGCTCGCAGAAGCCGTCGGACAGCACGATGGTCACGATTCGCTTGTCAACCAGCTGGAAGACGGCAAAGGGAGCCGGCATACTCTCCATCAGTGCCTGCTGTTCGCTTGTAAACCTGTATTTCTCCATGGTTGACACTCCCCCATGCGCACATCAAAAAAGACATAATTTAACATAAACATTATATCATATAAACACAGCCTTTGTCTATAGCAAGGTGAAAAAATGTCTCTCATACTGTAATTATATAGTCAGGTAACTACTGATTTGGCGGGCTGAGGCTCAGGGATTAGGGACTAGGGATTAGGGATTAGAAATAGCGGCTGCCGCGAGCAAAAGCCTTCCCCAGCGACCGAAGGGAGCGGTTCAGGGGAAGGTGGCCGAGCGCAGCGAGGTCGGAAGAGGTCGTTCCCCCTGCGGTATCGACGATTTGCGCGCTTTCTCCCAGGAGAACGACCTCTTCCGTCTTTCGGCAAAAACGCAAGCGTTTTCACCGAAAGCCACCTTCCCCTGAACCGGCAGCTTCGCTGCCTGGGGAAGGCTTTGGGCTGACGCATCTCCC
>ONJE01000086.1 GCA_900318045.1 uncultured Eubacteriales bacterium | reverse complement strand
GCCTTTTGGTGTGAGAATGCGCCTTACAGGCTCCCGTTCAGGCCCCCTCCCTGAGGGGGCTGGCTGGCCGTCAGGCCAGACTGAGGGAGTTTATCAGGGGAACGCTGAGCTGTACAGGCATTTTTGATCAAATAATGATATTTCACACAACCGGGCTTGACAGCCCCGTGCAAATCTCTTATACTGTTAAGGCTGTTACTTTGGCATTGTTCGCCGCCAAAGCGCTGTCCGTGATCTGGAGACGGGAGCGCCGCGGGGCGAATGCGACATAATAATTTGTAAGGAGTGTTCCAAATGTCTGTCCGTACTTATCAGCCCAAGAAGCGTCAGAGAAGCAAGGTTCATGGTTTCCGCGCGCGCATGAAGACCCGCGCCGGCCGCAACGTACTGAAGGCCCGTCGTGCCCGCGGCCGCAAGGTTTTGTCCGCATAACGCGATATGGCGGCAATGCGCGGGGACGCGCGGGGCAGTGAAAGCTTCGGGCGCCAGTACCGATTGGGCAGCAACCGGAATTACCGGTATGTGTATCGCCGGGGCAAGGCCTGGCCCTCCCGCAACCTGGTGCTGATCCACCTGAAGGGGCGGGATCTGAAAATCGGGTTTTCGGTTTCAGGCAAGGTGGGCAACGCCGTGACCCGTAATCGCATTCGCCGCTGCCTGCGCGAGGATGTGCGCCGCCTGCGCACGCGCATGAAGTGCGGCAGGTACGTGTTCATCGCGCGCACTTCGATCGTGAACGAACCCCACGCGGCCATAACGCGCGAGATGCAAAAGCTGCTCGAACGCGCGAAGCTGCTTCGGGACGAGCCCTGAAAGGGCGTTTACAGAGGAGGAGCCCATGCGTCGCTTGCGAAGTGTGCCGAAGCAGGTTCTGCTTTGGCTGATTCGCTTTTACCGGGCGAATCTGTCGCCGCTGCACCCGGCGTGCTGCCGGTTTACGCCGACCTGTTCGCAATATGCAATGGAAGCCGTTGAAAAATACGGCGCTGCCAAAGGGGGGTATCTGGCGCTTCGCCGGATATTGCGCTGCCATCCGTTCCATGAGGGCGGATACGACCCTGTGCCCTGAGATCTTGGTGAGGTCCTGGAAAATGCTCCGCAGCCAACCAGATGCGCGGCGGGGCATTTCTGTGAATTGACCAAAGGCACCGGACCGCCGGTTTGGGGGAGCATCATCATCATTTTGGAGGTTAGACAATGACAACCTTTTTTGTCAATCTGTTGACCTGGATCAACAACCTGGTGGGGAACTACGGTTGGTCAATCGTCGTGTTCACACTGTTGATCCGCCTGGTTCTGCTGCCCCTGGACATCAAGAGCAAGAAGAGCATGCGGGCGATGAGCCAGATTCAGCCGAAGGTGCAGGCGCTTCAGAAGAAGTACGCCAACGACAAGGAAAAGCTGAATCAGAAGACCATGGAGCTGTATCGCAAGGAGCATGTCAGCCCCACGGCGGGCTGTCTGCCGATGCTGATTTCCCTGCCGATCCTGTGGATCATGTTCTCGGCCATGCGCACCCTGGGCAACGAGTATACCATCCAGATGCTGCTGGACATGAAGAATACGGGCAAGTCGCTGACGGTTGCCGACCTGAAGGCGGCGGGTTACAGCTGGCTGTGGATCAAGAACGTTTTCCAGCCCGATTCCTTCTTTGCCACCATACTGCCCGCGGTGGGCAGCAACCTGCGCATGATCCAGCCGGTGAAGGGCTCGGCCATACTGACGGCGGAGAACATCAATACGGCGCTGGAGTTCCTGAAGTCCGGCGAGTATTCTGCGATGGCCTCCAACCTGATCCCGGCCAGCGCTTTCTCTGTGCAGAACATCCATTTCCTGTTCATCAATACCACACTGACGATTCCCAATTCCTTCTCCAACCTGTTCCAGTACGGCAACGGCCTGTTCATACTGCCCCTGCTTGCAGGCGGCAGCCAGTTCTTGATGACGAAGATCATGAATGGCAAGCAGACCAAGGAACAGAAGGAGCTGCAACAGGCCCAGCAGGCTGACCAGACCAATCCGATGAACAGCCCGGTGATGAAATGGTTCTTCCCGCTGTTTTCGGTGTGGATCTGCGCCACGTCCAACGCCGCGTTCTCCATCTACTGGATGGCGGCGAACGTGATCCAGATCGCGCAGCAGCTGGCCGTGAACTATTGGTTTGAGCGTCAGGACGCCAAGAAAACCGCGCTCGAGCCGGGTACCGACGAATGAATTACTTTTTCAAGCAAGGAGGCAATGTGCCTTGAAATCCATTGAAGCCAGTGGCAAGACGGTAAAGGACGCCATCAGGAATGGCCTGGCCGAGCTGGGGTGCGATTCTGACGACGTCGATATTCAGGTTGTTGAAATGGGAAGCCCCGGGCTGTTCGGCATGTTCGGCAAGCCCGCCAAGGTGCGACTGACGGTGAAGGCCGACGACCCGGCTCTCGAGATTGAGATGCCGGTGCTCTCGCTGGACGCCGGCAATACCCGTAAACCCAAGCAGGACAAGCGCAAGGTGGAAAAGCCCGCGCCCAAGGTGGAGAAGCCTATCGAAAAGGCCGCGCCCACCGAGGAAGCGGCCGCCGAGGACGAGGAAGCCCCCAGGAAGAGCCGCAATCGCAGGCGTCGTCGCGGTGGCACAAAGGGCGTCGAGGGCGTCGAGCCTGTGGAGAACGGCGCCGACGAGGCGCAGGCGGCCCCGGCACCCGCGCCCATCATCGAGCATGAGCCCTTCTTGCCCACTCCCGTGGAGGCGCAGTCCGAAGAGGCCAAGCGCGCCAGCGCGTTCCTGTCCGGCCTGACCGAGCGCATGGGCGTTCCCGTCGCGATTGCGTTGCAGGAGAGCCCGGAGCAGCTGCGCATGCAGATGACCGGCGAGGGCATGAGCCTGCTGATTGGTCGCAGGGGCGAAACCCTGGATGCGCTGCAATACCTGACCAGCCTGAACATCAACCGGGGCCGCGAGGAGTACCTGCGCGTCTCCATCGACACCGAGAACTATCGGGCCAAGCGCGAGGAGGCCCTGCGCAAGCTGGCCATCCGCATGGCGGGTCGGGCCAAGAAGAGCGGACGCCGCGTGGCGCTGGAGCCCATGAACCCCTACGAGCGCCGGATACTGCACTCTGCGTTGCAGGACGATCCGGACGTTACCACCCATTCCGAGGGCGAAGAGCCCTATCGCCGGGTGATCATCACGCTGAAGTAAGCGTGGATACACAAAGCCCCGAAGCAACCGGCTTCGGGGCTTTTGCGATGAATTTTGCATAACTACTCTTTTGTCGGTATAAATATACATTGACTGCGCATATTGCGTTAATTATCGTGAATATAGCTTGCATTTTAACGCATAACGATGTATAATCGGGACAATTCACACGGAGAACACTCCGCGATAAAATGGAGGTAAATACAATGAAGAAGCTCATCGCACTGGTCATCGTCGCCATGTTCGCCCTGACCGCCTTTGCGGCGGTGGCCGAGAACGGCACCCTGACCCTGGCCACCAACGTCAACTTCCCGCCCTATGAGTTCTACGACGACGAGACCGGCGAGCCCACCGGCATCGACATCGAGATCGCCAAGGCCATCTGCGAAAAGATCGGCTACGAGCTGGAGGTTGTCGACATCGACTTCGGAGCGATCATCCCCGCGCTGGCTGCCCACACCTATGACTTCTCCGCTGCCGGCATGACCGTCACCGAGGAGCGCAAGCAGAGCGTGAAGTTCACCGATACCTACGCCACCGGCATTCAGGCTGTCATCGTGCCCGCCGACTGCGAGGCGGAGGACATCTACGCCCTGATCGAGGCCAAGGGCGGCCACATCGCCATCGGCGTGCAGGAATCCACCACCGGTGATATCTACATTTCCGACGAGTTCGAGACCGCCGGTACCGCCGATGTACAGCGCTTCAAGAACGGTGCTGATGCCGTGCTGGCGCTGACCAGCGGTCAGGTGGACTGCGTGGTCATCGACAACGAACCCGCCAAGGCCTTCGTGGCCAAGAATGAGGGCCTGAAGCTGCTGGCCTCTGCCTACACCGAAGAGGATTACGCCATGGCCTTCCCGCTGGATTCCGAGATCTACGAGACCTTCAACGCCGCGCTGCAGGAGCTGATGGCGGACGGCACCCTTCAGGGTATCGTCAACAAGTTCATTCCCGCGGAATAATACAGGCAGAGGGAATAAACGCAAACAGGGAGGCGTTTCGCCGCCCTGTTTGCGCGTATGATGCGAACATACGGAAAAGATATCTCTCTTCGCCCGGGACGGGCGTTGCTGTCATTCTGAACGGTGGCGCAGCCGCAGTCGAAGAATCTGTAACCTCTGAAACCATCGTAAACCCCAATGGAAAGAAGGAGGGGAAGGAAAATTGCAGGCATGGTTTGATAAGCTAAAGGCGGAATTCGACCTGAACTTCATACAGGGAAAGCGCTGGAGATTCCTGATGGATGGCCTGGGCAATACGCTGAAGATCACGATGCTGGCTCTGGTCATCGGCCTGTTGATCGGCATGGCCATTGCCGCAGTGCGTTCCACCTATGACAAGACAGCCGAAGGCGCCCGGCCCACTTTCGGGCGGAAGGTGCTGGGCTTCTTCAATGGCTTTTGCAAGGTCTACCTGACGGTGCTGCGCGGCACCCCCGTGGTGGTACAGCTGATGATATTCGCCTTCGTCATATTCAGCTCGGTGCGCAACAAGCTGGTGGTGGCGGGGCTGGCCTTCGGTCTGAACTCCGGCGCCTATGTGGCGGAGATCATCCGCGGCGGCATCATGGCCATCGACAACGGCCAGTTCGAGGCCGGACGCAGCCTGGGCTTCAACTACTTCCAGACCATGCAGCACATCATCATTCCCCAGGTGTTCAAGAACGTGTTGCCCTCGCTGATGAACGAGTTCATTGCCTTGTTGAAGGAGACCTCTGTCGCGGGCTACGTGGCGGTGATGGACCTGACAAAGGCTGGCGATACCATCCGCGGGCGCACCTATTCGCCCTTCATGCCGCTGATCGCCGTGGCGCTGGTCTATCTGGCACTGGTGATGTTCCTGACCTGGATCGTGGGCCGCGTGGAGAGGAGGCTTAGAAACAGTGACCACTGACGTGCTGATTCGCGTGGAGAAACTGGAGAAGCAGTTTGGCGAGAGCATCCACGCGCTGAACGGCGTGAACGCCGAGATCCGCAAGGGCGAGGTGGTGGTTGTCATCGGGCCCTCCGGCTCCGGAAAGTCCACCTTCCTGCGCTGCCTGAACCTGCTGGAGCTGCCCACCTCGGGCACGATTACCTTTGAGGGCGTGGATATCACCGACCCGAAGGTGAACATCAACCGCCATCGCCAGAAGATGGGCATGGTGTTTCAGCACTTCAATCTGTTCCCCAACATGACGGTGCTGAAGAACATGACCGTCGCCCCGGTAACGTTGCATAAGAAGACGAAGGAGGCCGCCGAGGCCATGGCCAAGCAGCTGCTGGAGCGCGTGGGCCTGCTGGACCGCGCCGAGGCTTATCCCAACCAGCTCTCCGGCGGCCAGAAGCAGCGCATCGCCATCGTGCGGGCACTGTGCATGGAGCCTGACGTGATGCTGTTCGACGAGCCCACCTCCGCACTGGACCCCGAGATGGTAGGCGAGGTGCTGGACGTGATGAAGCAGCTGGCCCGGGAGGGCATGACCATGGTGGTGGTCACCCACGAGATGGGCTTCGCCCGTGAGGTGGGGGACCGGGTGATCTTCATGGACGGCGGCCGCATCATCGAGGAGGGTACCCCCAGGCAGCTGTTCGAACACCCCGAGAACGCCCGGTTGAAGGAGTTTTTGGGGAAGATACTGTGATTACCAGGGGAAAGGCGATGCGCTACAGGGCTGTACTCTTCGACGTGGACGACACGCTGTTGGACTTCCAGGCCGGCAACCGCAATGCGGTGAACCAACTGATGGACGAGCTGGGCTACCATGACCCCGACCGCTATGACCAGTACGAGGCCATCAACCTGAAGTGCTGGCGGGAGCTGGAGGCGGGGCTGCTGACCCAGAACCAGCTGAAGCTGGCCCGCTTCGTGCGCTTCTTCGACCGCTACCCGGTGCCCGGGGATCCGAGCTGGGCGGCGGAGCGGTTCGTGACCTTGCTGGGGCAGCAGAGCATATTGCTGCCCAATGCCCTTGAAACCGTCGCG
The DNA here is from genome assembly GCA_900318045.1 of uncultured Eubacteriales bacterium. Classification (GTDB taxonomy): domain Bacteria; phylum Bacillota; class Clostridia; order Christensenellales; family Aristaeellaceae; genus UBA2862. The sequence goes on along the minus strand of ONJE01000086.1, from coordinate 2,270 downwards.
CAGATCGCGCAGCGCCTGCCGGTGGCCATCGTGACCAACGGCATCACGGACATACAGCGCAGCCGCCTGGCCCTGTCGCCATTGAAGGACTATGTGGCGGAGGTGGTCATCTCCGAGGAGGTGGGCGTCTCCAAGCCCCGCCCCGGCATCTTTGAAATCGCCCTCGATCGCCTGGGCGTGAAGGCGGGGGAGGCGCTGATGGTGGGCGACGGCGTGAACAGCGACATCCGCGGCGCGAACAACGCCGGCATCGATGCCTGCTGGTATAACCCAAGCGGTAATGCCCTGCCCGAGGGCGTCCACGCGGCGTATGTGATATCGGATATCCGACAGTGCGTGGAGATCGCGCTGGGATGAGAAAACGGTTGAGGGGACGATTCCTGCCACCACTATCTGGTCGCCGGAAAACCGTCCCCTCAACCTTTTTCATCTGATACGCTTCTCAGATGAAACGTGACATCTGTGTGCGCCTTTTTCGCTATGGTTTAGCGTCGTTTTGGTCAACGATGCGCTGCATCGCCTCTCTCCACCCAGCGTTACGAGGACACCGCACATACCTGAATTCAGAAACACACCCGGCGCGCTCAATCCCACGGGAAGCGGTACTTGCCTTCCAGGCCGGTCTCCTTGCGCAGCTGGTTCAGCTCGCCCTGCACGGAGTCATTGATGGGCACGCCGTCCTTGCGGGCCAGGCGAATCTCGTACTCCTTCTCGCCGGCAGTCCAGATGCGCTCCACGCCGGGCATTTTCCGGGAGGCGCGGACCTCGCGGAGGATGTCGCCGGCCTTTTTGCGGCACAGGGCTTCGCCCATGAAGTGGTCGGTGTCGATGGCGATGAAGAAGTGGCCCAGCCGGGGGGAGCACTTGTTGCCGTTCTCGTCCACGCCGTTCAGCTGCTTGCCGTAGTACCCGTCGCTGAGCACGGAGGACAGGAATTCCACGAACATGGCGAAGCCGTAGCCCTTGTAGCCGCCCAGTAGCTCGCCGATGCCGCCGACGGTCACCAGCGCGGCGGAATTATCGCGGATGCGCTTGAGCGCCGTGCCGGCGTCGCCGGTCACGGGTTCGCCGTCCTCGCCGATCACGGTGCCGGGTACCACGTCGTGGCCGATGCGTTCGTAGTATTCAAACTTGCCGTTCTGGGTGATGGAGGTGGCGCAGTCGAAGTTGAAGTCGAAGGGCTCGTCGGTGGGTACGCCCAAAGTGAACGGGTTGGTGCCGAACATGCCCTCGGTACCCCAGGTGGGGGCTACGGAGGGGCGGGCGTTGGTGCCGGTCATGCCGATGCAGCCGGCCTTCGTGGCCATGGAAGTGTAGTAGCCGGCGATGCCGTAGTGGCAGCTGTTGCGGGCTACCACCATGCCTATGCCGTATTCCTTGGCCTTCCTGATGGCCAGCTCCATGGACCGGTAGCCGATCACCTGGCCCATGCCGTCGTGGCCGTCCACCACCGCGGTGGTGGGGGTTTCCTTCAGGATCTCATAGTTCGTCACGGGCTTCTGGACGCCGGACTTTATGCGGTCAAGATAGATGGGCTTGAAGCGGTTGCAGCCGTGGGATTCGATGCCCCGGCGGTCGCTCTCCAGCAGGACATCGGTGCAGATGGCAGCGTCCGACTCCGGAACGCCGTATTTGGTGAATACTTCGGTGACGAAATTCGTAATGGTGGTCCAGTCGATGACTTGTATCAAGGTGGCCCCTCCTTTGTCGGTTGAATTGTGCGGTAGTTCCTTAATTGAGTATATCAGATAGTGGAGAACAGTTCAATCCTATAAAAATACAACACGTAAAAGCATGAAATTGACACAGACATGCAATAGATATGCAATAAACAAACAAAAAAGAAATAATTATATCTGGGTTAAACTGGAAGGATATGGGGTAAAAACCAGTAAATATGACGTTAAATTGAAGCGGTAAGGCGCAAATAGTCATAAATAAGCCCTGAATTGGTTGGAAATGTGACATCGACAGACCAAAGTCTGTGGAAAGATTATATGCGCATATGGCGTGGGTGTGGAAAAACCCAAAAAACCCGATAAAACCGGAGGTTTTTCCCCAGTTTCTGTGGATAACTGTGTGGACAGTGTGGATTTCTGCATAGACCATACAGTGAATATACAGGTTTGTGTATACAGTTTATGTCCAGTGTTGTAACAAATTGGGAAGGAAAATTCTGATTTATCGCGGGCTATCGCCCGCTTGAAGGGGGACAGGTCCCCCTTCAATACATCCCCCTCAGATTTGCCTGAAATCGCAGGCGATTTCCG
>ONJE01000268.1 GCA_900318045.1 uncultured Eubacteriales bacterium | reverse complement strand
TCCCGGCCACGGGTGAAGGGTGAAGAATACCGCTTTACCAGCCTGAAGAATGACAAGCCGCGCACGATCCAGCCCGCGCCTTTTGTGATGGAGATATTGAAGCGCCAGCGTCGCCGCCAGGCCGAGGACAGGATCAGAGCCGGCGCCGCCTGGGACGATTGCGGCTTCCCCGATCTTGTGTTCACCAGCGAAACGGGGAAATACCTGAATTATCAAATCGTGCTTCGCCATCTGAAGAAGGCGTTGGAGGCCGCCGGACTTCCCGAGAAGCGCTTCCACGATCTGCGCCACACCTACGCAGTTACATCCCTGCAAGCCGGGGACGATGTGAAGACGGTGCAAGAGAACCTCGGCCATCACACGGCCGCCTTCACTCTCGATCAATACGGCCACGTCACCGACACCATGCGCCAGGCTTCCGCGCAACGCATGGAGGCATTCATAAAAGGCCTGAAATAGCGCTTCGATTCCTATTGTGGTCAAAATTGTGGTCAAAGCCATGCTTCAAAGCATAAGAATAGCCCGGAAACGCTGTATTTCCGGGCTATTTTGACAAGTGCGGTCGACGGGACTTGAACCCGTACGGTCTCCCACACGCCCCTCAAACGTGCGCGTATGCCTATTCCGCCACGACCGCATGACACAGGTATTATACACAACCGGGAGTGGATTGTCAAGCAAAATTTGCGTTCAGCGGGGCAAAGGCGCGATCGAATTGCGTTACAGCTCAGCGCTCCCGGTAAACTCCCTCAGTCTGGCCTGACGGCCAGCCAGCTCCCTCAAGGAGGGTTCGCAGGCTTACTGGCGGTAAGTCAAGGAATTTGCAGGCTGCGGATGGCTGAAAGTCATCCGTCAGGCTGCCGCCCATATTGTGCGGTATTTCCTTAAAATGCTCCCTCTCTGAGGGCATGTACGTTGAGCTGTAACATCGAATTCGCTCTCCCGATTTGCATACCGACATCGAATGGAGTATAATGTTGGCAGTGCTACCAATGATGCGGAGGTCCTGACCATGTCCATATGGCTGATGCTGCTCATCATCTTCGCCGTACTGACCTTCATGGCCCACCCCAGCCTGCGCTACCGGAAGTGCGAACGCTGGCGCGGCGAGCAGTTTGCCCACCGGGGGCTTCACGACATTAAGAGCGGCGTGGTGGAAAACACGCTGCCCGCCTTCATAGCCGCCCGGGACCAGGGCTTTGGCATGGAACTGGACATCCGCTTCACAAAGGACATGCAGGTGGTGGTGTTCCACGACGACGACTTGCTGCGCCTGGCTGGGGACGCCCGCAAGGTGTGCCAGCTGACACTGGATGAATTGAAGGCCATCCCCCTCGGCGGTATCGATGACGCCCGCGTACCCACGCTCCGCGAGGTGCTGGACGCGGTGGATGGCAAAACGCCCCTGCTGATCGAACTGAAGAGCGGCCGCAACAACAGCGGGCTGTGCCGTGCGCTGATGGATAGCATGGAAGCGTATAAAGGGGAGTTCCTCGTAGAATCCTTCAACCCGCTGATCGTGGCTTGGTTCCGCTTCCACACACCCCAGGTGGTGCGGGGACAGCTGGTGGGGCCAATGCCCAGTTATCGCCCCACCGGGAATGGCATCGCCGCCTTCTGCATGGCGGGACTGCTGGCCAACTTCATCTCACGACCCGACTTTATTGCCTATGACGCCAATGCCCAGCGCTTCTTCAGCCCCCACTTCCAGCGCTTCATGTTTCGCACACCGATGGCGGCCTGGACCGTGCGCGACCAGACGACGGCGGCGCTGATCCGGAAGCGTGGCGAAATGATCATATTTGAAGGCGACGGCAAATCCTGATGCCTGTTTTATTGTTATACTAATCTCAATCTAAATGTATGCAAGCATGCGAGCGGATTTTTCGTCATACCAAGGCGAAGGCCCGCAGGCTTGCTGGCGGTAAGTCAAGGGACTTCAACGCCGGTATGGCGGAAAAGATGCCGCATGATTGTATAGGTTTAGGTTGAGATTAGTATTACAATGATTCTGGGAAATACCGCACAATATGAGCGGCAGCCTGACGGATGACTTTCAGCCATCCGTCAGGCTGCTCATTTCTTGACTTACCGCCAGCACGTTGACCGACGACAACGCCGCAATGCCGCATTCAGGCAAGCATACTGCATCGATAATGCCTGCACAGCACCTTAGCGCACCATATCCACAGCGCCGTGGTCGTAGTACACCGCCACCAACGTCTTGCCGTCGACAACGCCGGTCTTCTCCAGGCTATAAGCCTCTTGGAGCGCCTTCAGCGCATTCTCTGTCCTGGGGCCGAAGCTGCCGTCGGCCTTACCGCCCAGAAAACTGCGACGAATCAATCCCTGCTGGACACACCTCACCGGCGCGCCCTTCGAGCCCACATGGGCGCCGTAGCCATACCAGCACATGATACTTCCCACGAAGGCGTCCAGCTGGTCGCTGCCCGCCAGCCTTGGCGCGGTCTTCCAAAATCGCCCGTTGCCCCGCAGGGTGACGGTATCCTGGGGCTTGTTCGTCAGGGTGAGGCTGACGCTGTTGCCAGTGTCCGACAGCTGCGTGGCGGTCAGCTGCACCGTGCAGGCATAGCCCTCCGCGCTCATGCCGCCGCCGCTGTACTCACCGTAGCGCTTGAAGCTCTGGCAGGCGCTGACCAGCACGTCCGCGTCGTTCGGGTCGGACACGAAGCGAATCACGTTGCCGGAAGCCGACTGGATGTCTTCGATCCACTGGTCCAGGTAATCGGTGATCTCCGGAATCAGTCCCTTTTCACTGACCAGGTAGATGTCGTCCCGGTCGATGCCCACCTCGCACTGAGGATGGACCACCATGCAGGCATTCAGCGGTTGAGCGTTCGCAGGCTTGTACAGCGGCATGCCGTCAGCCAGCTCCACGCCCATCTGCTCCGCCAGGGCCTGGGCCTGTTGATAGCCCTTCCCCGCCTCCACGCGGTTCAATCCCGGGCCATAGATGACGTCAGCCCTGGCCGCAAGCGTCAGCAGCAGGAGACCCACCAGCGCCAGGGCACGGATACGTATATTTCTCATGATCTATGCTCCTTTTTCGTATTTCGGCAAACATCCGCTTTGACGCGCTGTTTCCCGCTTTTGTTGCAAGAGCATTATACCAAAAAGAGGCCGTTCGTTCAAGGTCATTTCATGAGATGCGTGCCGGCGTTGCTCCACTGATACAGGCTACGGATGGCTGAAAGTCATCCGTCAGGCTGCTACCCATATTGTGCGGTATTTTCTTAAAAGTCGCTCCAGCTCTCCCAGTCCGACCCCACGCCCTCGGCGTCGGGGTTGTCTTCCTGGACATTCACGGTGATGGTGGTGGCGTAGTTCTTCTTCAGCTCCACCAGCTGCTCGCCGCCGTCGAAGGTCATGATCTCGTAGCTTCCCTCGTCGCCGAAGGCCTCCGCCTCACCATACCAGTCGTGGCCGGTGCCATCCTTGATGAGATATACACCCGCCGGCAGCTTTACGGTGGCCTTGCCGGTGCCGCCGATGAACAGCGTGCGGGCCAGCACGTTCTCCGAGGTGTAGATCTTCACCAGCATGGCGGTATCCGCATCGGTGTTGAACTGCACGGTCAGCTGGGTGTTGCTGCCCGGCACGTCGGGGTTTTTGTACAGCAGGCCGGTCTTTGGCCATTCCTGGACGCAGGCCGCGGCCCGTTCCTCCCAGTCGCCCCAGCCACTCTGCTCGAAGGCCTGCTTCGCGCTGTAATGCTTCCCCTGGAGCGCGAGGGCGCAGCCGCGCATGTGGTCGAATTCGCCATCGAGCCGCCCGTACATCAGGCCGTCGGCTCCGTCCGGGTCCGTAACGATCAGCAGCCGGGGCAGCAGCGCGGCGAACTGCGACGCGTCCAGGGATTCGGTCTGTTCCAGCCCGAATGCCGCCTGTACCGCGTTCAGCGCGGCGATGGTCCTGGGGCCCACGCTGCCGTCCACGGCGATGTCCTGGCCGAAGGCCACCAGCGTTTGCTGCACGCCCTTGGCCGCGTCGCCCTTGCTGCCCTTCGCTATGGTTTCCCCCGCCAGAAGGGCTTTGTAGGTGTCGCGGTAGACATCCTCGCCCAGGGCATCCAGCACCTCGTCAACATCCACCCCGCCGATGGCGCCGGTCGCGGGTTCTTCCTCTTCGGATACCTCTTCTTCGGATACCTCCTCTTCGGGTTCTTCCTCTGCGGGTTCCTCTGTCGGCGTGCCGACCACCGGGATCGGCTCCTCCGCTTCATCAATGGGCGCGAAGCCCAGCTCGACCTCCAGGTCCGCCTCGCCGTCGTAAAACTCGTTGAACTTTTCATAATGACGCGCCTGGGTCGTACCGATATGGCGCAACACCAGTTGTCCCTTTTCGAACGACCATTCGTAGGTGTCGCCATCGGGCAGGAAGGATATCTTTTTGCCCTCAATATGATAGCGGTCGCCGTGGATGGACAGCGGCGGAAGATCGAAGGGAACCTCCGGCGCTTCCTTAAGCAGCGAGGCGATGTCGATGTCCGTGTCCAGCAGCCCGCCCTCCCCGAAGGTCAGGTGAGTGCCTGTGCCCTTGTGCATGTGCAGCGAGGCGGACACGTCCAGCGAATGGATGTCGCTTCCCTGCTGGCACTCTGCCTGAAGCGTCACCAGCTTCCAGCTGCCCAGCAGCGCTGCGGGGCCGTCCTCGACGGAGGGTTCCGGCGTAGGTTCCGGGGTCGGTTCCAGCGTGGGTTCGGGGGTCGGTTCGGAGCGTGGGCTCGGGCGTCGGCTCAGGCGTCGGTTCGGGGGTCGGCTCGGGGGTCGGCTCGGGGGTCGGCTCGGGCGTTGGTTCAGGCGTCGGTTCTTGCCGTTTGGCGTCTACCAGCTCGGTCAGCTTTGAGATCGCCATGTCCACACAGTATTCGCCCCGTCCGCCCCCGCCCATGGGGATGCCGTTGATGACGGTAACGCTGATGGTGGCCGGCGGTTCCCTAGAGGCCACCTTCTCGTCGTACTGCGCACCCGTCTCCAGGTCGAACAGCTTCAGCCAGGTTGTCGTCCGCTCGGCGGGACCACCGCCGCCGCTGTAGAAGCCCACGTTTGTATAGATCGGGTAGATGACTGCCGCCCAGCGCGCTGTGTCGTATTCCTTCGCCCGGTATTCCCGGGGGAATTCCCGTTCATCATCGGATTCGGCGGTGAGTACGCTGAAGGGCGTGGACGTCTCGCTAGAGGAGCTGTACAGGGCTACGATCACGTTCCCGTCGCAGTCGGTCTCGTACAGCGCCTTACCGGTATCCGCCACGGCCTTCACATGCAGCGCGTTCAGCGCAGCGATATCGGCGGGCAACGGCGTTGGCGTCGGCTCCGGCGTTGGCTCCGGCGTAGGTTCGGGCGTCGGCTCCGGCGTCGGGGTCGGGGTGGGTTCTTCAGTTGGTTCAGGGGTCGGCGTTTCCGCCGGTGCGCGTTCGCAGCGGGCGATGTAGGAATAGCTGCTCCCGCTGGTGAAACTGGAGGTGATGTCCAGCACCAGCGTATCGCCCTCCAACGACCAGGTGCCCTCCACGCTGCCCAGCATGCTGGTGGCGGGGATATCCACCGAGAAGCGGTTGTCGGCGCTGAACACGGTGAAGGGGTAACTCTCGTGGTAGCCGTTCTGATCGAAGGTGTATTCGCCGCTGCCATCCGCGTTCACCGTAATGGCCAGATCGATGGACGGCCCGCCGTTCTTGGGCTTGCCAATGCCTCGCCAGTCGCCCACCAATTCGGCGGGAACGGCGGCTTCTCCGCTCTCGCCGGCGTCTGCTGACTGCCACAGCAGCGCCGCGCCCGTCTCCTTGCCATCGGGGTAGAGCCAGACAGCGTCGGGCATACCGTCGGTGGGAAGGGTATAGGCGTATTCCGCCTGCCCATCGTTGATGCTGACCTCAACGGTGTGGGGCATGATGCGCTGCCCGCCTATATCCGCCACGGCCAGTGCCGGGGTCCGGGGCGCGCCGCCGACGATGGGGATGCTGTTCTCGCCGCGAACCTTCACCACCAGTTCACCGTCGACGATTTCAGCGCTCTCAAACACAAAATGATAGGTCTCGTTGTTGAATTCCACGTCCGCCGCACCGTGATCGGCCAGCGCAGGCAGGCTGCACAGCGCAAGCAGCAGCACGAGCATGATTGACAGCAGTTTCTTCATAGCGGTTGCCTCCTGATTGCATTGAGGTCGGTCGTACAGTGCAACAGTACTCCATCTCGCTACAGGACACCTCTGAGAACGAACGCTCCGTCCGGCGAGATGAATTTTGGTCAGATTTGACTTGTAATACTAGAGTGTGTTTCTAAAATGCCTGAAGCGAAATTTCGGCGTCTTTGTCTGCATTTCGGCGTTGATTTCCCTTGACTTAGCCCCACTAAGCCTGCGGAAAATCGCCTTGAAATGCAGGCAAATCCACTCGAAATTGCATCTCCCTGC
>ONJE01000267.1 GCA_900318045.1 uncultured Eubacteriales bacterium | reverse complement strand
CCTTGCGGCCGGCCCACCTTCCCCTGAAGGGGAAGGCTTTTGGATGTGCCAGCAGCTATTTCTAATCCCTAATCCCTATTCCCTAATCCCTGAGCCTCACCCCGACAAATCAGATTTTGTTGATAACACACCATGCCCACCCACATACTCGCCCTGCTCGTCGGGGCGGTGATTGACTTGCTCGTCGGGGATCCGGAATGGTTTTACCATCCGGTTCGACTGATCGGGAAGTTCATATCATTCGCGGAAAAGGCCGCGAAGCGGGACAACCCGCCGTCCAAAGTGCTGAGACGGCGGGCCATTGTCGTGGCGATTTCCACGGTGCTGTTGACAGCGCTCGTCACGGCGGGTATACTCTACCTGTTGCGCTTGTGGGGCTATTGGCCCCACTTCATCGGCATGGCGCTGATCTGCTGGATGTGCCTGTCGGCGCGGAACCTGGCCGACGAGGCAGAGGGCGTGCGCAAGGCGCTGGAGACCTCGCTGGAGGCGGGCCGCAAGCGGGTGGGCCGCATCGTGGGCAGGGACACCGCGAACCTGTCGCGGCGGGAGATACTGTGCGCCACCATCGAGACGGTGGCCGAGAACCTGACCGACGGTGTCATTTCGCCGATGCTGTACCTGGCCCTGGGCGGGCCGGTGCTGGGCATGGCCTTCAAGGCCGCCAGCACGCTGGACAGCATGATCGGCTACCTGAACGAGAAATACCGGGATGTGGGCTGGTTCGCGGCGAAGGCCGACGATGTGTGGAACTATATCCCTGCCCGGATCACGGCGTTATTGATGTGCCTGGGGGCGTTCCTGCTGGGGCTGGACGGCAAGCGGGCCTTCCGCACCGTGATGCGGGACCACGCCAACCACCTGTCGCCGAACTGTGCCTGGAGCGAATCTGCCGCGGCGGGGGCGCTGGGGGTGCAACTGGGAGGCGATCACGAATACTTTGGCCAGGTGGTCCACAAGCCCACCATCGGCGACGACCTGCGTTCCCCGGAGGGCGAGGACATCCGCCGGATGAACCGGCTGATGTTCGTTACCGCGGGGCTGATGCTGGCGCTGGTAGCCGGGATTTCGGCGCTGATCTGTAGAATGTAGCGGCGGCCGCCATATGGTGAGAATAAACAGGGAAATGATATACGCATGATCGGATTGGGAACGCTCATCAACACCGGAGCCATCGTCGCCGGCGGGCTTATCGGCCTGTTTGCGGGGAAGCTGTTCCGGGAGGAGCAGCAAGCGTCTATCGGCAAGGCCTGCGGCGTCAGCACCATGTTCATCGCCATCGCCGGCGCGATGTCCGGCATGTTGAAGATTGAAAACGGCGCGCTTACCAGCGGTCGGGCGATGCTGGTGGTGCTGTGCCTGGCGCTGGGCACCGTGCTCGGCGAGCTGCTGGGCATCGAGGACGCCTTTGAGCGCTTCGGCGAGTGGCTGAAGAAGAGGACCGGCAACGAGGGGGACGGCGGCTTCGTCAACGCCTTTGTTACCGCGTCGCTGACGGTGAGCATCGGCGCGATGGCCATTGTGGGCTCGATCCAGGACGGCGTGATGGGCGACTGGTCCACCCTGGCGGTCAAGGCCGTGCTGGACTTCATCATCGTGCTGGTGATGGCCTCGTCCATGGGCAAGGGCTGCGCCTTTTCGGCGATTCCGGTGTTCGTGTTCGAGGGCGGTATGACGCTGCTGGCCCGACTCATCGCCCCGGTGATGACCGAGGCGGCCATCGGCAACCTGTCGCTGATCGGCTCGGTGCTGATCTTCTGCGTGGGCGTGAACCTGGTGTGGGGAAAGCAGCTGCGCGTGGCCAATATGCTGCCCGCCGTGCTGCTGGCGGTGATCGCGGCATATATGCCGTGGGGATTGTGAGAAAGTGATACATTCTGATTTATCGAGCTGTGCTCGATGAATCAGAATTGAGTGATTAGAGGTTAGTGGTTAGTGATTAGTGGTGGTGCAAATCCCTTTGGGATTTGTTTGATTCAAAGGGAACGGCGAAGGTTTCAATGCTTCTCAACCCCAAAAAATCAAAAGAAATCCGCAAGGATTTCCTCCTTCACTAGCCACTAATCACTGGCCACTAGCCACTCAAATTCTGATTTGTCGCCCCAGCGACAAATCAAAATTTGCCAACCAAAAATCGGAGGTTATCAATATGAACCACTACGACGTCATCATCATCGGCGCGGGTCCCGGGGGGATTTACACGGCCTGGGAGCTGGCGAAGCGGCGGCCCGAACTGAAGGTGGCCGTGTTTGAAAGCGGCAATCCGCTGGACAAGCGCAGGTGTCCCATCGACGGCAAGCGGGTGAAGGCGTGCATCAAGTGCCCCACCTGCGCCATCATGAACGGCTTTGGCGGCGCGGGGGCCTTTTCCGACGGCAAGTACAACATCACCAACGACTTCGGCGGCACGCTGTACGAGTACATCGGCCGGGACGAGGCCATGTCGCTGATGCGCTACGTGGACGACATCAACGTGGAAAACGGCGGCGAGGACACGGTGCTGTACTCTACCGCGGGCACTCGCTTCAAGAAGCTGTGCATGCAGAACCGACTGACGCTGCTGGAGGCGTCGGTGCGCCACCTGGGCACCGACATCAACTACGTGGTGCTGGGCAACCTGTACAACCAGCTGAAGGACAAAGTGGAGTTCTTCTTTAATACCCAGGTGGAGGGCATCGAGGTTGTCGGTGACGACGCAGGCTACCGCGTGCGTTACGGCGATGAAGCCGCCGAGTGCGATAAGTGCGTGGTTTCCGTGGGCCGAAGCGGCAGTAAATGGATGGAGAAGGTCTGTGACGACCTGGGCATACACACCAAGAGCAATCGTGTGGACCTGGGCGTTCGGGTGGAGCTGCCCGCGGTGATCTTTTCACACATCACCGACGAACTGTATGAGAGCAAGATCGTCTACCGCACCGAGAAGTACGAGGATGACGTCCGCACCTTCTGCATGAACCCCCGGGGCATCGTGGTCAACGAGAACACCAATGGCATCGTCACCGTTAACGGCCACAGCTTTGAGGACGAGGGACGCAAGACGGAGAACACCAACTTCGCGCTGCTGGTGTCGAAGCACTTCTCCGAGCCCTTCCACGATTCCAACGGCTACGGCGAGAGCATCGTGCGGCTTTCCAACATGCTGGGCGGCGGGGCCATCGTGCAGCGCTTCGGCGATTTGGAGCGGGGCCGGCGCAGCACCCCCAAGCGCATCATGGAGGGCACCGTGAAGCCCACACTGGCGGCCACCCCCGGCGATTTGAGCCTGGTGCTGCCCAAGCGGATACTGGACGGCATCATCGAGATGATCCATGCCCTGGACAACATCGCCCCCGGCACCGCCAACGACGACACGCTGCTCTATGGCGTGGAAGTCAAGTTCTACAACATGGAGGTCGCGCTGAACCGCAACCTGGAGACCTGTCACAGGGGCCTGTACGTGATCGGCGACGGCAGCGGCGTGACCCACTCCCTGAGCCACGCCAGCGCCAGCGGCGTCTACGTGGCGCGGCAGATCGCGGCTGCACAGTAGCGCTCTGCGATCATTTCCCGGAAACGGGCGTGAAGGATCCTTCGCTTTGCTCAGGATGCAGGGCTGTTCCTGCCGTCATCCCGAGCGCAGCGAAGGATCTTTCCTTTTAAGCCTGCAAAACTTGCAATAAATGTAACTGTTCAGTCGCATACAAATTCTGATCTGTCGGGCTGAGGCTCAGGGATTAGGGATTAGGGAATAGGGATTAGAAATAGCAGCTGGCGCATCCAAAAGCCTTCCGCACGCAATCCGTCGATACCGCAGGGGGAAGCGACCTCTTCCGACCCGGCCTTACGACCGGCCCACCTTCCCCTGAATCGCTCCCTTCGGTCGCTGGGGAAGGCTTCGACAACCGCGCCAGCCACCATTTCTAATCCCTAATCCCTATTCCCTAATCCCTGAGCGTCAGCTCGCCAACTCAGAAGTTACTGACTGAACAGTTACCAATAAATATTCAATAGCATCTGACCGGTTACATTTAATAAAAAATATTGACGGGAGGGGAATAAATGTGCTAAAATTATGTGCAAACAGTCAAATGCGTTTTGACTGCAATAAGGGTAGGAGGTATTTTTACATGAAGAAAGTGTTTGCCATTGCACTCGTATTGTGCATGCTGATGGGCGCTACCGCCGCTGTTGCGGAGAAGCTGACTGTCAGCGCCTGGGACGCGAACTTCAACATCCCGGCCCTGGAGGCTGCCGCAGCGGACTACAAGGCCAACGTCGATCCCGATTTTGAGCTGGAGATCAACACGGTGTCCGGTTCCTCCGACGTGGAGAACGACATGACCACCGCCGGCTCCTCCGGCGACTATTCCAACCTGTCCGACATCGTCCTGTTCCAGGATCACTACATCCAGCGCTACGTCGCGGACTATCCGGACGCCTGGGTTTCCCTGGAAGGCGCGGACATCAACTGGGATGACTTCGGCGCTGAGAAGCTGAGCTATTCCACCATCAACGGCGTGCACTACGGCGTGCCGGTGGACAATGGCACCGCTATCTTCGCCTATCGCGTGGACCTGCTCCAGGAGTGCGGTTACACCATCGATGACGTCACCGGCATCACCTGGGAGCGCTTCATCGAGATCGGCGAGGACGTGTACAACAAGACCGGCAAGTACATGCTGAGCATGGACGGCAGCGGAAACGACCTGCCCTACATGATGCTGCAGGCCGAGGGCCTGAGCCAGTTCAAGGACGGCGAGCCCTTCATCACCCAGAACGAGGCCATGGTGAAGATCATCAGCCTGCTGGTTGAGATGCAGCAGAAGAACATACTGTACCTGGCCAACGACTGGACCGGCTATACCGACCAGACCATCATGGGCGACCAGGTCGCGGGCGTCATGAACGGTAACTGGATCATCCCCACCATCGAGCAAGTGGCGGAGAACAGCGGCAAGTGGGAGATCACCACTATACCTACCCTGACCGGCGCTGAGGGCTATGCGGCCAACGGCGGCTCCAGCCTGTACATCACCGCCAACTGCAAGAACCCCGACCTGGCCAAGAAGTTCCTGGCCTATACCTTCGGCGGTTCCACCGCGACCTATGACGATGCCCTGCGCAACGGCGGCGTCATCACCTGCTGCATCAGCGCCGGCCAGTCCAGCGTGTACCAGGAGGGCGTGGACTTCTTCAACGGCCAGGCCATCTATTCCAAGATCGTCGAGATGGGCAGCCATGTGCCGATCGTCGAGCAGAACGACTACCACTACACCTGCCGCCAGTACATCGGCGCCGCCATCCAGGAGATCCTGATGGGCAGCGACGTTGAGACCGCGCTGCAGAACGCCGAGGATCAGCTCCGCTTCGCGATGGGCCTGTAATCCGGCGAATCATCGACCAGCCTTGCGGGAGGCCGGCTGCGGGCCGGCCTCCCGCTTTCATCACTGCCGTAGGGGCGGCGATGCGTCGCCCGCCAGGCACTTTTTTTGCGTATCGCTACAGGGCGGGCGCCGCAAATTGGAATCGCGTACGAGATGGCGCCCCTGCATCGGTTGTGGCCATTATCCCAAAAGGGCCCCTCAAAAAACGCTCATCGTCGCCGGACGGCTGAATCTCAGCCATCTTCGTCTTGCAAAAACCTTGACTGCCCGCCAGGCAGCCTGCGTCTTTTGCAAGACAAATCTGACTAGAGTGTGTTTCTAAATGCCGGGAGATGCAGTTTCGAGGCCATCGGGCTGCATTTCAAGGCGAAAAACCGCAGGCTTACTGGTTGCAAGTCAAGGT
>ONJE01000266.1 GCA_900318045.1 uncultured Eubacteriales bacterium | reverse complement strand
TTCAGGCAAATCTGAGGGGGATGTATTGAAGGGGGACCTGTCCCCCTTCAAGCGGGCGATAGCCCGCGACAAATCAGAATTTGTATGCGACTGAACAGTCACCCTGAAACAAATAAAGGCGGAGCGGGAAATGGGATTGACGGATCACGCTTCCTGCTCCGCCTCGATCTTTTTTACCAGCTGCCGAATGCGTTCCCGCGCCTCGCTCTGCTGGATAAACTGATCTTCCCGGGAGGGCTGGGAATCGCCCATGATGGCCACGAACTGGCTGACCTTCAGCCCCAGGGCGTCCTGCATGTCGCGGTCGCTGCCCCTGGGAGAGACCAGGTAATAACACAACAGCGAATCCCTTTGGCCGATGCGATGGGCCCGGTCCTCGGCTTGCGAGTGAACGGCGGGGGACCAGTCCAGCTCGCCGAACACGACGCAGGTCGCCCGCTGCAAATTCAAACCGCTGGCTGAGCGCAGCGAGATGCACAGCAGGTCGGTTTTTCCTTCCATGAAGGCCGAGGCAGCCTCGTCCTTCTGTTTGTCCGTCTCCCGCCCGGTGATGAACTTCGGGTTCAGTGCTTTCAATTCCTTTTTATAGATGTCCATCACCGCGTGGTGGTGGGCCATCAGCAGCACCTTCTCGCCCCCTTCCACCAGCGCCCGCACGAAGGCGCACACGAAGGGGGCCTTCGCTATGCCGGTGGCCTGGCGTTGAGTCTGGGAGATGGCGTCCTCGATGATGGCGCGGCGGGAGGGGTCGTCGGTGGCGCGAAGCATCTGAAGCTGACGCGCCACGGGGGCCATCAACTCCCGGTACACCGCGTCGTCCCAGTCGATTTCCTGTACCAGGCGGCGCTTGGGGGCCAGCTCGGCCAGCACGTCCGCCTTCAGCCGGCGCAGCATCAGCCCCTCGCTGCGCAGGTATTCTCCCAGCAGCTCGGGCTTGGCCACCACGGCGGTGTTGTAGCCGTAGCACCATTCCCGGGAAAAGCTCTCCCAGTCGCCGAGGAAGTGGAAGTCGATGATGTTCACCACGTTCCAAATCTCGCCGCCGTTGTTGTAGATGGGCGTGCCGGACAGGCCGATGCAGTTCTCGCAGGCCTCTGAAAGCAGCGATGCCGCGCTGTACTTGCCGGTGCCGTTGCGGCGAAGCTCCTGCATTTCGTCGAAGATCACGGTGCGAAAGCCCATCCCGGGCAATACCTCCTTCCACCCCCGCAGCAGCAGGTAGTGGATGATGTAGATATCCGCCTCCGGCAGGGCGTAGGGGGTCAGCCCCTTGATGACATGGACGCGCAGCCGCCCGTCGGGGCTCAGGAACCGTTCCACCTCCCGCTGCCAGTTGCGGATCAGGTGGGGCGGCACCACCAGTATCGCCGGATAGGCCGCCGTGGTAGCCAGAAAGGCCAGCGCCTGTACCGTCTTGCCCAGGCCCATTTCGTCCGCCAGCAGGCAGCGCCGGGTGGACAGCAGGAAGCCGAGCCCCTGCTTCTGGAAGGGCAGCAGCTCGCCGGCGAAGGTTTCCGCCGGGGGCGTGGCGGTCTCGGGCATGGACAGGGCCTGCTCCCGGCGCACGGCGTACTCCCTGGCCTCCTCCAGGGCGCTCTCCCAGCGGACCCGGTCCGATTCCTTCACCTGCAGCGGATAGCGCAGCATCAGCCAGTTCAGGTCGCCGATGATGCGCCGGTGGGCGGTGAAGCGGGCCACGCCACGGCCCCGGCCCTCGCAGCCGGGGAACAGCCGCTTGGCCAGTTCCGTCACGCAGGGCTCGCCCCGTATGATCCAGCACTTCGACTTGCGGTTGTAAGACAGTATGCCGTAGGTGCGCCGGGTGGGAGGCGCGTCCCGCAGGTATGCGGGGTATTCGGGTTCGGCAGGGGCGTAGTCGCCGTAGTCGTCCATCGTGATGGCCCCATCGCCGGTATAGTCGTCGTAATAATCCATATGTTCCTCTCCAGGGCACCTCTATGGCAGCGCCACGCCCCAAAGCCGGTTCAGTGTGATCAGCTTCACCGGTTTGCCGTTGATGGTTGCCGGCAGCGCTGTCACGCGCTGGGTGACCACGATCATCCCGTCCAACGCGTCCGATTCCAGGTAGCGGTGCAGCTGCCCGACCAGCCGGGATGAGGCGGGTCGCCCCTTCTTGACTTCGATGCCAATGCGTCCCACCAGGAAGTCGATGCGGTTGCGGGGGCCGAGCTTGTATTCATGGGTGTACCCAAGCCCCGACCCGTCCAGCGCCCCGGCGACGGCGGCGTGGATGTCGTACTCCTCCGGCTGGGCCGGCATCCGCACCGCGGAAAGGGCGTCGGCGATGCGGTCCATATCGCGGGCGGTCATGGCAGTTCCATCTCTCCCTCGGCGCGGATAAAGCCGTACTTTTCGTACAGCGGCCGGCCCATATTGGTGGCCTCCAGGCCGATGCGACCCGCGCCGCGCCGTCGCGCGTCCGCGACCAGCAGGTCCAGCATGGCCGTGGCGATGCCCCGCCGCCGGTATGCCGGGCGAACGTACATGTTCATGATATAAGCGCAACGCCCGGTGGGATTGTGGAAGGTTGGCATCACGCGATAGTAGCTGACCCCACCGGCGCCCACAAGGGCGTCGCCGTCAAAAGCCAGTATGGCGGTGTGAGTGGCGTCGGACAGCGCGTCCCGATAGTATGCCTCCGAATGCGCGGCAACTTCGGACATATCCACATTTTCACTCAAGAGATTCGCGGCGCGAAGTACCTCGATGCGCGTGCTTACCAGCAGGTCGATCATATCGGGGGTTGCCCACTTGTATTCGATGCTCATGTCCGTTCAAGAAGCGCTGCCAAATCAGCAGGCAGCGGCGATGTGCGTTCAATGACTTCTCCGGTGACCGGGTGGGTGAGGCGAATATACGTTGAGTGCAGCGCAAAGCGCCCCGGCAGGCGCGGGTCCTCGATCCCGTAGAGGAAGTCCCCGACGATGGGGTGGCCGATATGTGCCAGGTGGACCCGGATCTGGTGGGTCCGGCCCGTCTCCAGACGCAGGCGCACCAGGGAAAACCTGCTGCCGGCCTGCTCGACCCGGTAGTGGGTGACGGCAGGCTTGCCGCTCTTCCGGTCCACCACCCGCTTCACGGTAGCGGCGTCCATCTTGATAACAGGGGCGTCGATCGTTCCCACGCCATCCATATGGCCCTCGACGACGGCCAGGTATTCCCGGACAAAGGCGTCGGTGTGCAGCTGCCTCTGCAATCGCTGGGCGGCGTGGGCGTTCATGGCGGCGGCCATCAGGCCGCTGGTCCCCTTGTCCAATCGGTTCAGCGGACGGAACACGAAGCCGGGCCGATCCCTGTACAGGAAGGCCAGCCGGTTTTCAAGCGTTCCCCCCGGCTGCTTCGGCGAACACTGGCACGCCAGCGGCGCGGGCTTGTCGATGATGATGAGATCCTCGTCCTCACAGACGACGGACACCGGCCCTTCCTCCGGCGCGACGGTTTTGTCGCCCGGGCTGTCCTCCAGCACCACCGTCACTTCATCCCCGGGGCGCAGGATGTGGTTGGCATGGACGGGAATGCCGTTCACGAGCAGCCCGTTTTGCCGCTTCAATGCCGAGAACTGGCCGTAGGATATGCCCATGTCGCCCCGGACGAAGTATTTTGCCTTGCGCCCGGAGTCCTTATCCCCGGCGACGGCGGTGAGGGTTCTGTTCATGGGTATTGCGCCTCATGTCGGCGTCTGCGCCGCCATAACATTGTTTAGAGGTAACTGTTGCATACAAATTCTGATATATCGAGCTGTTTACGGATACGCAAAGGGAAGTATAAAGGGAATAGGGAACAGGGAACAGGGAACAGGAAAAGCCGCGCGCGAAGCGATACAACCAGGACAAAGGAAACGTTTCCGCGATAAATGAGACGCGGAATCCCTGAAAACCCTTTAGCGGCGACATAGACGCCACTACTGCATTCATTCGAAAAGGGCGTCGCCCCTGCAGCGTGTACGTTTTCATAATCCACG